>JABWCP010000042.1 GCA_013360215.1 bacterium
CGAAAATTGCTACGCTTCCTACATTCAATCTCGACCTGCTCTGGAAATTCAAACTTGAAAACAACAGCCAAAGGGGGTATGATCTTATTCAGTATCCCTTTTTTGATTCAACTTTGCGAGACTATTGATATTGTTTTTTAAGGATTTGTAAATTTAATCTGACTTGAGTTCATGCGAAAAAAATTCAAAACAACTATCTTTCTTACTTTCTTTCGCTCTGTATCATACTCGATGTTAATTTTGTTGAATTAAACTAATTATTGCTTATTTTTGCAATTCATTTATAGGTTTATATCATGGATTTGCTTCACAAACTCAAACAAGTTTCGGAAGAAGCCGAGCGTTTATTGGCTATCGTCGAAATCGGAAAATTACTCAATTCGACAATTCATCTGGACCAGTTGCTTGAGATTATATTGGATACCGCATTACAAAATCTTCAGGCGGAACGCGGAACATTGTATCTGATTGATTTTGAAAAAAAGGAATTGTGGTCCAAAGTACTCAAAGGCGAAGAGACCATACGACTTCCTATCGGCAAAGGTATTGCGGGAACCGTTGCAGCTACAGGAGAAACGATATTCCTGACCGATGCCTATGACGATCCCCGATTTAACCCTGAATTTGATAAAAAATCAGGATTTCGCACGAGCAGTATGTTATGTACACCGATGAAAAACAGAGAAGGCCGAATGATCGGTGTTTTCCAAATTCTCAATAAACGTGAAGGTGAATTTGAAAAATCGGATATCGAATTTTTGGACACCTTATCACTCGATGCATGTATCGCGATCGAAAATGCGCGGTTGCATGAAGCCGATCTCGTAAAGCAGCGCATTCTAAAGGAGCTTGAAGTTGCAGCCACCATTCAGAGAATGATATTACCAAAAGAAATCACCTCCATTCCCGGTCTTGATCTGGCCGGATTGAATGTCCCCAGTCGACAGGTTGGAGGGGATTACTACGATGCCGTACCTCTCCCCGACGGACGGGTGGCTTTGGTCATGGCCGATGTATCCGGCAAAAGTGTACCCGGCGCATTGCTCGTATCCACTCTACAAGCTTCGTTACGCGCCTATTTGGAAAGCCCTTTTGAACTCGCACCGCTCGTAACCAAACTCAATCGTGTCATACTCAAAAATTCGACCGATGACAAATTTATAACTTTTTTCATCGGCATAGTAGATACACAAAAAAACACACTCGAATACCTCAACGCAGGACACAACCCTCCGCTTTTGATGACCAAAGGTCAATTGATCAAGTTGACTAAAGGAGGTATCCCGTTGGGTATGATCGGCTTTGATGACTATGCCGCGCAAACGTTAAATCTTCATTCAGGTGATACGTTGGTCTTATTCACCGACGGGATTACTGAAGCTGTTTCCCCTAATGACGATATGTATGACGATGCACGATTAGAAAATTTAGTACAAAATGTCGCGCATTCTTCCGCGGAAGACCTTAAAAAAATTATCTATAACGACGTAATGGCTTTTGTGAACGGTGCCGAACAAGCCGATGACATCACATTACTAATAGCAAAATACCAATAAACTCAGTTCGCACTCACACTTTATCCCAATCTGCTCTTTCGGATTGTAGTTTTTTTATACGTTCGGCATTCACCTTTAATGCACGGAAATGAAGTGTCGTTTTAGAATCCGTGTACGTCTCTTCCAAAACTTCCGCTAGATGGTGTACGGTCGCATAAAACTTACCATCACCGCTATCAAACGAAACTTTATCCAACGTGAACGCATGATCTATTTCGTCCTTGATAGCTTGTTTCAGTCTATCCAACCCGATACGGCGACCGGCCGATATGAACACGGTATTGGGAAACTGATGACGCATACTCGTGATCAGCGCTTCATCGCTCACACGATCCACTTTATTAAATACGACGATGCGCGCATCTTTGAGCGCATTTAATTCACGCAATACTTTTTCGACCGCCTCCATTTGCTCCATAAAAATAGGACTGCTCAAATCCACGACATGCAATAAAATATCTGCTTCGCGTACTTCTTCGAGTGTGGAGCGAAATGAAGCGACCAAGTGATGCGGCAGCTTTCTGATAAAACCGACCGTATCTGTTATCAAACAGGAATGATCGTTATCTAAAAACACTTTGCGCGTCGTAGCATCAAGCGTAGCAAAAAGCCTGTCCTCCACGTACACATCAGCCTGCGAAAGTGCGTTGAGTAATGTAGATTTACCGACATTGGTGTATCCGACCAAAGCTACACGAAAGATCTCACCGCGTCCCGCCCGTTGGGTTTCCCGTTGTCGTTCGATTTTTTTAAGCTCTTCTTTTAAAACAGCAATACGTTGTCCGACCAAACGCCGATCCGTCTCGAGCTGCGTTTCACCGGGACCTTTGGTAAATACCCCGCCGCCTTGCCGTTCTAAGTGAGTCCACATTTTAGAAAGTCTTGGAAGCAGATATTCGAGTTGTGCCAATTCAACTTGGGTTTTCGATTCGCGCGTGCGTGCACGCTTAGCAAAAATATCAAGAATCAACGCGCTCCGATCTATGATTTTACATTTCGCTTCACGCTCGATATTTTTTGTTTGGCCCGGAGAAAGATCATCATCAAATATAACTACCTGAATATTCTCGGCCTGCACTTTGAGCACGATCTCGTGCACCTTTCCTTTACCGATATATGTGGAAGGATCAATTTGCCGAAGCTGCTGTTTCACGGATGCCACCACTTCCACACCGGCGGTATCCGCTAACAAAGCAAGTTCTTCAAGATAGTCATCCACTAACCTGTTTTCCTGGCGATCATGTGCAACGCCTACAAGTAATGCGCGTTCTTTTTTTCGTGTCGTATCGTGTGTTTTATTCATATTCTCCTAAAATTTTATGATTTATCCTCAGGTAATTCCAACGCCGGAATAACCGGTAAAGCCGTGCCCATGATGCCTTCTAAATCGCCATTCATTCGGCTCATGCTCACCATCATGCGTTCAATTTGTTTTTCTCGGCGTTGCCAGTTCTTTTCCATGCTGCGGCGCTCCTGATCTAAATCGCCGCGCATTTGCACAAAAGCCTCAAGTACGGCCTCCATCTTTTGGCGGAACTCATTGCCCGTAAGATAGTTGTATAACATTTCCATTTTCTCATTTTTACCAACCGCCGCAATACGTGTTTGCGCAAGCTCCGTCATTCCCACACGTAAAACTTCAGCCAGTTCGACCGCTGTTCCAAACCCTGTAATCCAGACGCCGTCCAGATTGCCCATCGTTTTAATTTCTTTCGGCAAGGCTTGGGTAACCAAAACGGCCACGTTGGCTCCCGCCGAACGCATATCATCTTTGAGCTTTTGAATCCACGATGGGCTCCATTCTTTGGTACGTTTCGATTCCCATATTATGGTTCCAGACTCCAAACCTGATCTGTTATAAACCCGCTGCAAAACATCGGCGCCCCGAATTCCTTTGGGAACTTCGCTGATAACATCAAGCGGAAATTTTTCACGTAGTAAATTCTCCAAAGCCAGTTCCATGACCTCTCCTTGGGATTGCTGTGAACCTTGTTCGGCTTTGCGTTTGAGTTCGTCCACTTGACGCATCATATCGGCAATACGTTTATCTTTCTCAGCATCTTTGAGTCGAAATGCTTCGATCGCCTTCGCTTCGACTTCGATACGGATTTTATTACGCTCTTCCATAATCAGACGTTCGGTTTCCAACTTCAAATTTTGTTCGCGTTCTTCGATCTCACGTTGCTGTTTCATCAATTGCAACTCGCGGGTACGCGCGTCCTGCATGTTCTTATCTTTGATGGCCAGTTGTTGCTGCAGATCGGCCAACTGCAATGTCCATTGCTCTGTCGCATCACGACGAATCTTCTCTTCACGTTTGGCTATTTCGGACTTAAATTTCTGATTAAATTCGTCCCGTATTTTTTGCTCGGCCTGCGCTTCAAAGCGACTTTGAAAGGCATCTGAAAGTTCAAACTGATGCTTGCATTTGGGACATATAATCTGTTCACTCATGATAACTCCTTACATAAACAACGCCGCCATGATACGATGATTTGCAGAGATTTTCTACCATATTTTTTCCCATTTTTTTCTATTGCGTATTCGAACGTATAACTGTATTTTTATTGAAAATAGCACACTTCGGTTTTTTCACGTTTCAAGTAAAGCGCTTGCCCATGTCGGATTATTTCCGCCGTATAGTTTTGTGTCTGGGTGTATCTTTGATAGGTGTATTGCCGCTTCGCGCGCAAGGCACGCTCTATCGTGGCACGCAGAGTCTTTTTATGGAAACCGGTGTTGGCGCACGCGCACAGGCTTTGGGTCGTGCGTTTACGGGGCTCGCCAATGACGGTTCGGCCGTTTTTTGGAATCCCGCCGGGTTAGATTTTTTGCAACAGCCTAATTTTGTAGCCTATCATTCCACCCTTGTCGAAGGTACTTTTTTCAATTTTGCCGCCGTAACATATCCTTTTTTAGAATTTGGCTCCGTCGGAGTCGGTATGGCACGTATCGGGGTCAATGGCATCCCACTCAATAACGAGTGGACTAATCTAGCTCAAGGCGAATACTCAGAACAAGAATACTATATCGCGTATGGCAAACGCCTACCATTTTGGAATTTATCACTAGGTACAACTTTTAAAATGGTCAATGTCAATGCCAGCGAACTGAATGCCAATGATGCGCCGGTTTCGAAATCCGGATTTTCAAGCGGTCTGGATATCGCACTGATGTGGAAACCTGATTTTGAAAATGCAATAGTACGCAATATGTCTTTCGGTTTTAATTATCAAAATGTAGTCGCTCCCTCCTTCAAACTTTCCACATTTTCGTACAACGATCCCCGCAATCTGCGTTTTGGTATAGCCAAAGAAATTTATTTTGGCGGTGACCAACTCAAACGACTAACTATCCTTGCGGATGTGAGCAAAGGTTCACGTTCCGGAATAGAATATATGGCGGGGATGGAATATTCGTTTAATCGTTTTCTGATAGCTCGCGGCGGTTTTGACGCCGGACGCATGACCGTGGGTATGGGCACAGAATTTACGCAGTTTCAACGCTTTCAAGTGGATTATTCTGTCAATCTCGGGAGTCAATACGGGACAGCGCTGCATCGCCTCTCGCTTACGATGAATTTTGGTAAAACCATCGAAGAGCGCCAAAATATTGCCCGCGCGCTTCGCGCCGATCAGGATCAAAAAATGATCGCACAAAATCAGGAAGCAGTCAAAATCCGTGCGATCAAAGAACACTCGACGCTCGGCACCGAATATCTGAAAGACGGCAAACTTATCCCCGCACTAGTTGAGCTGGAACAAGTAGTCTCCTTGGATCCCAATAATGCGAACGCAAAATCTTTATTAGATACGGTGCGTTTCAGGATGGATAAACAATTGTCGGATCGCTTAGCCGATACGGCGACCAGTGTCCGCGAAATGACTGTTTCCCAACAACAAAATAAATTTGTCGAAGATCACTACCGCAAAGGATATCAATTAGTACAAAAGGGAGATTACATAGCCGCCCTGAGCGAATTTCAAACAGCGCTTGAGCGGTCTCCCAATAATCCCGATATTCAGCGTTCACTCAACGAAACACGCGGTCTTCTTGATAAACGAATTGCCAGTATTATCGCTAAAGCCCGATCCAATGCGGCCGGTAATAATTTCTCCGAAGCGCTAAAATTACTGAGTGAAGCGCGCAGTCTTGACCCGACCAATCAACAAATACAACGTGAGATTGATACGGAACTCAAGCGGATAAGCAACCGACTTAGTTTTCTGGAAAGCACCCGTAGTGGTCTTGATGCGTATCAAAAAGGTGATTATCAAGCGGCTATGGAAGCTTTTGAAGCTGCGCTGCTCGTTGACCCGCAGAATCCGACGGTCAAGGAATACCACAAAAAATCCATTGTCAGGGCTTTCGCTACATTCAAAAATCTTGAAGGCGATGTAGAAAAAACATACCTGCAGGGTGTGGATTTGTATGTCGAAGGAAAATACGAGCAGGCCATAGCGATTTGGCAGCGCATTTTAGAAAAAGACCCGCTCAATAAACGCGTATTAAAAGCCATCGATAAAGCCGAAGATCAAATTCGTCAACGCGATGAAGCCAAAGGACGGAAAAAATAAATTCCTATGCTTTTTAAAGCTTCACTAAAAGAAGAACTCAAGCGCCCGGCTGATATGAAATATCTGGTCGAACTGCGCGACTTCGTCGTCGGCATCGGGCGGAAGTACGGCTTTGATGAAAAAGTCATAGGCACATTGCGCCTCGCAACGGATGAAGCCGTTACGAATATCATTCGACATGCGTATCGTGATACCCCGGGCCGCGGCGTAGTCACTCTTCGGGCGATTGTAAAAACATCCAGCCTTACCATTATCATTATCGATCAGGGCAAAACATTCGACCCTCGAAACGCCAAAGCGCCTGATATGGCTGAGTATATCAAAATCGGCAAAAAGGGCGGTCTTGGTATTTTCATGCTCAAAAAGATGATGGATGAGATTGATTACCAGGTCACTTCCGAAGGTAACGAACTTCGCCTTGTCAAATATCGTACGCAAGGTAAACGCGGCAGCCGAGCCAAGTGGCTCCGTGATGTGAATTTACGTAACCGCTATGCTATTATATCATCCGCCGCTCTCACGCTTCTCGTATTGATCGGATATGTGTTATACGAAAAAATACAGACGAAGAACATGGAGAACGAAATCCTCAAACGTATCACGGCGATTTCAGCAACCATGGCTTCGACAAGCGCGGATCTCATGGCCAGTTACGACGACCTTTCCATGTTTCAGATTGCGCAGCGTTTGAAAAAAGACAACGAACAGATGATCGTGGACATTTTTGTAGTTGACCGCAACAACTATATTTTTGCTGCTTCCAATCGCAATAGCCTCGGTAAATATCCAATGCCTGAAAATTATGAAACACTATCTTTCGACGGTTCGGATTCTCCTCAACTTCCCGATAGTGTTGCGCAACAATTTGAAAACCCTGAGCTACTTACATTAGTAAAAACTTATAAATATACCCAGGAAGACTTGCCCACGTTCGATATTGCAACACCGGTTTACCGTTCCAATATCATTTCACAAGACAATTTGCTCGGCTATGCCCACGTGTTGGTGCGCGAACAAACTATTCTCAATGAAATGACCAATTTGCGCATTTTAGGGATTGTCCTGGCATTACTTGTACTCCTTGTCGGCTATACCGGTATCGCTATTCTTCTCGCTCGCATTATCAGTCCCTTCCAAAAACTAAGTGACTGGATTCGCAGTGCCGGCCATGAATCCGTTTCGGATGACGTTGACATTGATACGACCAATGAAGTCGGTGAAATCGCGCAGGCTTTTTCCGACATGGCATCCAAATTTCGCAAAGCTCAGATCGGCCTCGTACAGCAGAAGCAGCTTCAAAAAGAAATACAGGTTGCTCAAGAAATCCAGCACATGTTGTTACCGGTATCATTTCCTGAAGTTCAGGGTTATGACCTTTCTACTTATTACGAATCGGCTAAAGAGGTCGGCGGTGATCTTTTTGACTTTATAAAAGTAGATGATGATACGATCGGTATCGTAGTTGCCGACGTATCCGGTAAAGGTGTTCCGGGTTCGCTCGTTATGACGATGATTCGTACTGCATTGCGGCTCGAAGCCCGCGGGAACAAAAACCCCGCTGATGTACTGGCTCGCGTCAATGAGTTTGTCGTGGATGATATGAAAAAGGGCATGTTCGTCACGATGTTTTATATCGTTCTTGATTCACGTAACCGTGAAATTCACTATGCCAGTGCCGGTCATAATCCCATGATTCTTCACAGGGTTTCGACCAAACAAACATACTACCTCAATCCGCGCGGTTTTCCGGTGGGCATCTCGCTTCCCGATCGAAAGCTTTTTGGTCAATCTATCCAGACGGACAGTATTAAGTTACAAGAGGATGATATTCTCATTGCTTATACAGACGGTATTACGGAAGCAATGAACCACGAGCGGGATTTGTACAGCGAAGAACGTTTTCTTGAGACGATCCGCCGACATGCACATTTGGATGCCAAAGCTTTTGTCGAAAATATGCGGAACGATCTTAATGAGTTTACGCAAGGGGCTCCACAAAGCGACGATATTACGCTCGTTGCAATCAAAGAAAATTTAGCCGCCGGTGATGTGCTTTTCAACTTGCGTAAACAATTGATTGACATGGTAGCTGAAGGTATGAGTGTGAAAGAAGCCTGCGCAAAGACACGTATATCTACTTCAACTTATTATAAGTATAAGAAAAAATATGATGAACTCGGTGAAGCGGGACTCCGAAATAAATCGGAGGGCTCGAATATCGAGGCTAAACATTTTAGTATCGAACAGCGCGCTAAAATTTTTGATGTCATACGTAAACACCCTGAATTTGGCCCTAAAATGATCAGCAACACACTCAATTCAGAGGAATATAGTTTTACAACAATACCCGAAAAACGCATCTACGATGAATTAGTTCGCCTGCGTCTCAACACGGAAGAAAAACGTCAGGCTTTTGTCAGTCAAAAAGCAAAAACGAAGCGTTTCAAAATGCCCGGCACACCACTTCTTACCATGGAGGGTGAAGTCATCAAGAATGACGGATCTAACGCGAACTCCATCGTTGATCGGATCATGCAACAGCGGCAACAAGCCATTGAGTCTGAGAAGAAAACGGAACCGGCTGAAGCGTAAACAATGTATGTTTTAGAAAACATAAAATTGTATTGACTAATTTTCACTGTTTCGTTAGTATTCCTTTATATAATATACTTGTCCCGTAATCCATTCTTTTTCAGGTCTTTTAGATTTTTTCAATCACATTCACTTTCCAATAACAAGGAAATTCAGGAGGATCCCAATGAAATCCCTTTGGAACACACGTATCCGGGCGTTCAGTGCGGCTGCTCTGGTGTTAGCCACCTTATCGGAGGTTTATGCCGGCGGTTTTTCGATTTATGAACAAGGCGGTCGTGCCACAGCCCAAGGCGGTGCTGTAGTAGCCCGCCCATGGGACGCTTCAGCTGCGTTTTACAATCCCGCCGGTTTAGCATTTTATGGTGGCGCGCCCGGAACATATCGTTTTTATGCCGGTTTAACCCCGGTACAGTCTCTTTCTAAATTCACGGGCCTTGATGAAAACCCAGGACTAGGGGTTCGCGAAGAAGCAAAAGAAAAGTGGTTTCCTCCTTTTTACGCTTACGCTGTTTATCAAATTAATGAAAATATGGCAGCTGGCTTAGCTATAACCACTCCTTTTGGACTCGGAACGGAATGGAAAAATCCAGGTAATACATACAGCGGCCGTTTTCGTTCACTACTAAGTAATGTCGAAGCTGTATATGTGAGCCCTACTTTTTCATACAAAGTAAACAATATGTTCGGCATCGGAGCAGGTGTTGATTTCGTTTATTCTCGAGTCGCACTCCGCCGTCACCAAGGCGTACTCTTTTTCAACGGTGTTGAAGCTAAAATGTATGATGTTGCAGATGTGTATCTGAAGGGCGAGGATAAGGCCTCTTTTGGCTTCCACGTATCTGCTTATGCAAAAATGAACGAACAACTATCTTTCGGTGTGGACTACAAACACTCCGTAAAAAATGAATATGAAGGACACGGACGTTTCCGTCAAATCAAAACAGATATTGCAGCTTTGGATGCCACCGTAGCTTCTAATTTTGCTAATCCAGCATTTGGCAGTATGTACCAAAAAGGAAACACGGAACTTACATTCCCGAGTTCTTTGGTGGTTGGAGCTGCATTTAAACCGATGGAAAATTTTTCAATCGAAACTGATTTTGTTTATGCCGGGTGGAGCGTGTTTAAGGAGGTCGTGATTGAATTTCCCGAGCAAAATGGCGGAACAACGTCAACATTGGAAGAAAAATATAAGAATACATGGCAGATCCGCGTCGGTGGTGAATATGATGTAAATGAGCGTTTGCAAGCACGATTCGGTTATATTTTCGATAAAACTCCTGCCCCTACTGAAACTGTAAATCCACTCCTTCCCGATGCAGATCGTAACGATTTTTCAATCGGTGTTGGCTACAAAATAACTGAATCCATACATGTAGATGCGGCATACATGGCCGTAGTTTTTAGTGAACGAAGCACCAAAGGAAAAAACGTTGACGGATACGATGGAGTATATAACTCGCATGTCAACCTTTTCTCGATTGGTTTTGGATACACTTTTGGAAAATAATAATATAGAATAGAAAGACTGGAGTATAGCAATGAATACAAAACTTAATATAAAACTAATGAGCGTGGTCAGCCTGCTCATGGTTTTAATCTCAGCTGGTTGTTCCTTGGATTATCCCACAACGGCAAGCCGCGATCTTCCAAGAATTACAACAAGCGGAACTGCTGACTTTTCAAAACTTGTTGTTGCCGGAAATAGCTTAACAGCAGGATACCAAAGTGGCGGTTTAGCCGGGAATTTTCAGGTAAATAGCTATCCGGCTATGATTTCACGTCAATTGGGGATAGAAAACGGGGGTTACAAAGGCTCAGAATTTGAACAACCTCTCGCTTCCGACTCAGGAACCTCGGGAATCCTAATTTTAAACTACTCTCCGACAGGCCCCATTGCCAGCTCGGCAACCGCAATTACAGCACCTTTTGTAAATACGAATTTGACCAGATCTTATGACAACATGGCCGTACCAGGTGCTTTCGTATATGATTTTTTGAATACTACGGCCTCAGGAAACGGTTGGGGTGGACTCATTTTATCCAGCCCGAATACATTATTTGATGCAATTTTGAGAAATAGCGGAACTCAATTCCAACAAGTAAAATCATTAAACCCCAGTTTTGTGATTTGGTGGGAAGGACACAATGATATTCTCGGTTATGCAACACGTGGTGCCGGAGTGCATAAAATCCCAGGCCCTACCCAAGGCGCTCCGCCGTATACACCTCGCAATTCGACCGAAGCTGGTGCGATGGGTATTCCGTTCAATTTTACTACGATGTATACTGCCGCCATTGACAGCCTTGCAGCAACCGGTGCTGATGTAATCGTCGGTAATATACCTTATGTCACGGATATACCTTACTTTACAACTGTGTTCCCCTCAACCAGTATTTTTGCAGTTAACGATTCAATTTATCTTGTTACCAACGCATTAACCGGTGCAAAATCCGGTCTTTTTTTCGAAGAAGATCTTACGGGTGCCGATGATAGTATCAAATACATGCTGCTTCCGGTCAGTAGTCTTTTAGGTAAAACTAATGTTCCTGGTTTTACCGGACTCCCATATGGGCTACACGCAAGTGCCCGCATTCAAGGACGTTACACGATAACCAATGAAGAGGCAACCAACATTGCAGGTATTATTGATGGTTATAATACTATTATTTCTACGGTTGCCGACGCTAAAGGTATTGCTGTCGTGGACTTCAAATCATATTTTAGCCAAATAAAAACGGATGGATATACTCTCCCGAATGGTACCAAAGCCGGTGCGTCATTTTTATCTGGCGGGCTTTTCAGTCTTGACGGAGTTCACCCGTCTACACTGGGATATGCCGTTGTTGCAAACAAATGGATATTGGAAATAAATAACAAATTCAATAGTGAAATACCCTTGGTTAGAATCACAGATTACATGAACATTAAATAATACATCTAATTTGACGTTAAAACCCCGTTTCAAATGAAACGGGGTTTTTTATTTGTGTATCATGTGCTGATTGAATATTTTGTTTCATGTTTAATAGAAGCGCTAAATTTGTAGTTTCAATCTTTGCGATCCATTTTTCTTTGGCACAGGGTCAAATTCGCTATAATACCAACCCTACCCCTTCTTTGGGCGGCAAGGTTTTTGTTTTTTTTAATGGTACAGCCAATTATGCAAAGAGCATTCCAGGAAATATCAGCAATGACCGGGAGAACCTTGAACAACGGGTTATTGATATTATCAATAATGCTAAGGCAAGCCTGGATGTGGCTGCATATGAACTGAATAGTCTTAATATCGTGGTGGCGTTATGTAAAGCCCGCGAGCGCGGTGTGCGCGTGCGCATTATCATGGATGATGAGGCCGCTCCGCACAATAACGAAGAACTGTGGAAATATGTGCGCACTTTACTTAGCTATCGGTATCAGGTTCCTTGGATGACTGATGCGGGCTGGCCCATCGTAAAATCCAAAAAAAATCTCTACAAAGCACGTACGGCACAGATGCACAATAAATTTGTAGTAGCCGATTATCTAAGTGCTGATACGACCGACGATGTGGTTTTGACCGGTTCGTATAATTTTACCATTACCGGCATGGTTTCCATGCAAAATGTTGTCCAAATTCAAAGCGCGAAAGCCACACAAATTTATACTGAAGAATTCGAAAACATGTGGGGCTCCGATACGGAACAACCGGATACGACGAAAGCCGCATTTCATCAATACAAAGCTGCTTTAAAAACAGATCCTTCTATTTTTGGCGGAAAAATCTCTGTTTATTTGGCGCCTATGAATAAGTATAAAACGCGTCCTAACTACCTGGAAATGATTGCGGATATAGTGACCCGTGAAGCGCAACATGACATCAAAATATGTTCGTTTTCGTTTAGTACTAAAATCGATGTTGATGAGGCAATAAAGGAAAAGGCCGAGGAACGCGGCGTCAATGTAAAAGCTGTATTTGATAAATCGCTGGGGAAAGGAAATTGGAGTTTATATAAGTCAATGATCGGTGATACATCGGCGCGCGCCGTTTGGAAAAAAAAGGCTGAAGCGTACTTAGCATACGAAGATCGTCAATTGCATCATAAATATCTGATAATAGACGCCGAGTCGCCAGATACGTCAGATGTTCCCGTCGTAATTACGGGTTCATTCAATTTCAGTAAGAATGCCAATGAAGCCAATGATGATAACTTTTTGGTCATACGTGATCGTGCGATAGCCAATCAATACTTACAGGAATTTTATGCACGCTTTGAAGCGGCCAAAAAACTTGAGCTTTCACGAAAAGAGACTAATCAAACTGAGAAACTGATCACGGACGACGACGAATAAAGATGCCTGCTAATTGATACGCACAGTAACAGAGCGCCCTAACGATTCTTCAAACAATCCTTTTTTCATATTAACTGCCCATTGTTCCAGTGTTCCCGACGATTTACAGTGCGCTTTGATCAAAATATGTTTAGGTTGAATTTTGCACCTTAGCGACGTGATGCTTTGACTGTGCGTCCTATCCAATCCGTCAGCAATACGCAATATACCCGCCAATTTGCATACTAAACGCTGATTCTCGATTGAAAGATTAACAAAACCGTCATGCTTGGGTTTGGGATGGCTCTTGCGATGGTACCTCGCTATATTGGCTATAACTTCTTTTTCCTGATCGGTAAATCCCGCTAACTCCGCATTTCGAATAAGATAATACGAATGGCGATGATGCTGTGCGTGTGAGACAAAAAACCCGACCTCGTGCATGATCGCCGCAAATTCAAGGAATTCCCGTTCCGTGCTACCCAGTTTGTGTATTTTAACAGTCTGATCAAAAATACTAAGTGCCAATCGGGTTACCTGATGTGCATGTTCCGCATCGTAGTGAAAATTTTCAGCCAGATGTATGACACTACGATAGCGAATGTTTGATAAGGGGTGATGCCCACCCGTATTCGTGCGGCTGTTTATGTAATCATGGATAATACCCTCTCTCAGCGCGTATTCGGAAACGACCATTTGTTTGATCTTAAGTAAATCAAATGATTCCTGTAAAACCAAAGCACCGGCCACAATAATGTCTGCTCTTTTAATATCTAGCCCGATGATTTTTATTCGCTGCGCTACCGTTTTTGCTTTTAAGATATTCTGAACTACACGATCCAGTTCTTTTTTGGTAAAAGAAAAATTATTCAGCTGGGCATCCGATGAAATCCCGCTTCTATTAGCTCTAATCATATTGGCTAAATTGAGAATTGTACCCGAACTGCCAACTGCAAACTCGATTTTGCGATCGCGTACTTCCCGTGCTACGGCGCTTACAAATCCGCGAATATATTCTCGGCATTCCTGTATTTTTTTAGGCTTGATAACACCTTTATCGAAAAACCGCTGTGTTAAACGAATACATCCGATCTTAAGACTGTTCAGATATTGCGCTTCCCCTCGGACTCCAACGATATATTCGACACTGCCGCCACCGATGTCCATTGCAATAATTTTGTGGTTAAAAACCGGTAATGCCTGCAGCACCCCTAGATAAATCAACCGTGCCTCTTCATTGCCGGAAACAACTTCAATATTTATGCCGGTTGCATCTTTTATTTTTTTTACAAAATGCGCCTGATTGAGCGCTTCGCGTACGGCACTGGTTGCTACAGCACGTATTGGTGCTTTGTATACTTTAGCAATTTCAGAAAAACGCTTTAATGCCGTAACGCCCCTTTCTATCGCATCCGGGGCAATCATTTTCATGTCGGAGCTGCCACTGCCCAAACGTACATTTTCTTTTTCCCTGTCAACGATACGATACTTCCCGTTACCCAATAGCTCAACAACTATGAGATGAAATGAATTAGTACCAATATCAATCGCAGCAATATGCTTTTTGGAATTCCGCTCAGTGAATATCATTTTTTTAAGTTGCGAAACGACACGTGCCATCAGGACTCTCCGATAAACTTGAGTTGACGCGGTGTCATAAACCAGCGTATTTCACCGCTCGGCGATGGATGGATACGTTCCACCTCGATTTTACAGATTGCACCTTTCTTAAAAGGAATAGCTAACCTCGGTACTCCCATAAAAAAACCGGCTAATCTTCCGACATCCGGCATGTGGCCCACAAGTAAAACGCTGTAATCCATTTGAAACGGTTTGAATGCCTGCATAAGCTCGGCTGTTGACGCGGGTATTGCCAAACCATCACATACGACTACCTTTTTGTGCCCCAATACTTCGGCAACAGCCTCTGCCGTTTGTTTGGCACGTACCAAAGGACTGCTCATAATAACATTAAAACGTATATCTAGTCTTTTGAGGCCGCGTGCTTCTGCTTGCACCAATTTGACACCCTCACCGGTCAATGGTCGGTCAAAATCGGTTTTAATCTTCCCGCCTACATCTTCAGCAAAACCGTGTCTCATTAAAAATACATCCATAACTTACTCCATGACAAAGTGTTTAATTTGTTTTTGCAGAACACGGCGCATATTACTATTCCAATACGAATAAAACCGATGGGTAATCGAAATACGTTCCCGTACTACATAGTGTATCGTTTTGATTATCGTTACGTTGTGTATTTCATTTTCTGTCTTATAAATTTGCGCGGACTTTCTAAGTGTCTTTATTATCGTATCGCAATCGTGAATTAGTCCGAGATAATCTTGTAGTTTTTTTAAAATTTTTATCGTCTGAGATATGTTGCCGCCCAGTATTCCGCTCCACATTTCGACCGAATAACGTAACCTTTTGGTTTCAATTCGAAAAACATGGAGCGCTCTGGATGACAGTGGATCGCCACAATCAGATTCAGCAATCCACAACGCTTCACTTCTTTCTTTTATCCACTGAACCGCTAAGTCCACAGCGGTTACTCCTATGGGATCGTTTTTAGTTTCGCTTTCTGAAAAAACCCATGATATGTCTATATCTAAATCCGTTTTCTGTATTGTATTTTGAAATTGCTGTAATGATCTCAAACGTTTGGTTTCAATTTGATTCTCTATATAATCCCAATTCGCAGATTGTATTTTGGAGTGCTTGGATTTAAGAATCTGAATCTTATGCAACATAATATCACTATCGCGCACTTCCCCGGCGTGATCAGCTAATGTTTTGATCGCATGATTGTGATGTTTCAGTTTCGCAGTCGAAGAAGAGTAAAATACAAGGCAGGCCATCGCTTGACGTAATCGTCGCGAGGCTACTCTAAAGTCATGTATCTGCTCTGCACTCTGATTTTCTTTGACAGCATCGTATAAAGATTTCCATGAAATCCAGCGATGACGCATGATTCGCTGCATCGCTTCAGATGCGCCCATTGTCGGAAGCAAATCCGGGATATACCACGAAGCTTCCATAGTAATTTTATTTCTATAGGTTACGCGCCAAACTTCTTCAATTTTCCTGCATTGGCTAATGCTAATTCCATGATATAATATGAGGGAAAATTACCCAATTGACCTTTTGAGCATTCGGTTTCTGTAAAAGCATTTGCATCATCAAAACTACATACGTCCGAATGAAGTAAAAATGGAACCGGATGCCAACTATGGCTTTTCATCGGCGGGGGTGTCGAATGATCTCCCGTTACCATAATTACGGCAGGACCGAGTTCGCGCAACATCGGAATGTGCTTATCTACTTCTTCCATGATATGCATCTTTCCTTCAGAATTTCCGTCTTCGCCGTAGCTATCGGTTTTTTTTATATGAATAAAGAAAAAATCGTGTTTATCCCAATTTTCTTTCAGTGTTTGAAATTCATCAGCTATATCCATACCCGTTGGTAATATTTCCATACCCACGACACTGGCAACACCACGATAAAGAGGAAAACTGGCAATACACGCCGGTGACAAACCAAAACGTTCGGACATCGAAGGTACATGCGGCATACCCGAAAATCCGCGCATGAGTAGCGTATTGGCCTTGGCTTCATCCTTTAGGATTTTATTTGCTGCGGCTATAAATTTATCAGCTATTTTTGACATACGTGCTGACGCTTTATCTTGGGGAACGGCTTTCAGCGGTTTGGCTCCGGTTACTTGTGGGTCGGTATCAAGTATATTGCCGTGCAGACGTTTACCGCGAAATACGACAACAAAACGGTATTGTTCGCCCGGTTTAATGATCACTTTGACGTCATCAATTTTTTTAATCTTGGCACTCAGCATCGCACAAAGACGTTCGCATTCTTCCGAGGGGATACGACCTGCGCGCCGATCGGTAAGCAATCCTTTCGCATCCAT
>JABWCP010000043.1 GCA_013360215.1 bacterium
CGGCCAGTATTTGAAAAAAGGGTCTCTGGTATGCGTGGAGGGTCCGATGAAAACACGTCGGTGGGATGACAAGAGCGGGGGTAAACATGCGTTGACGGAGGTGGTCGCCGAAACAATGCAGATGTTGGGCAGCCGTTCGTCAAAACAAAACGTCCATGACGACGATGCATCGGATGAAACCGGCATCGAAAACGAAACCCATGACGATGCCGCTGAAATCGTTTCTGAAAATGAGTACTCGGAACATACGGTCGTCCGTACCGACGAAGTACCCTTCTGATCTTAATTATCCTTCCATAACTCCTTTCACAGGTAACAAAAATCCCCGGCCAATCGGTCGGGGTTTTTGTTTATTGATGACGAAAATAGATGGCAAATGTTAATCCCTTCGCCTTTGGAAGCGGTACATCGCGCCCGGCAAACAAGACGAGGACTGTGGCGAAAAGTCAGCGGCGTGGAGAGGGTACAACAAGCGCGGGATATATTTTAAGAGTAAAGTTTGTGATGGTTGAAGAGTATTTTCTTTTAATCGTTTTCTTCGTAGTAATACGAATAGTCAATTCCTTTCATAAACATTTCCCTATCATTGATTTTGGTTGTTAATGCTTTTTTTAAAAGCTTTTTAAGCGCATCGTTTTTTGTCGGGCTTTGCATCATGGCGTTCATATAGTCGCGTTTACTTATTTGGCTCCAATCTACACATTTTTTGAGACGCTTTTTTAAAATCAAATCCAGCCAGATTCGGGCGCTACGACCATTGCCTTCCATGAAAGGGTGTGCAATGTTCATTTCTATATCTTTATTTACTATGTCGTCAAAAGTAGTTTCGGGCATTTTTTCTATTTGTTTTAAAGTTTCACCTAAAAAACCTGAAACGGCAAATCGGAAACCGCTTTTTGAAATGTTTTTTTTTCGGATTTGTCCTGCGAATTCATACAAGCCGCCAAACAGATAAGCATGTATCTGTTGCAATCCCTTGGTGGTGCCTACTTCTATGCTGTTGATGAAAGAGCTTTCAAAAAGGGCATAGGCCTTGGTTTTACTTTTTCCGTCTATACTTTCATTACTGTACGTAAACCATTCGATAAACCGGTTGGCTCTTGTTCCGGGAAAAGTTTTTCCTAAGGCTATGATACCGTTATAGTCAAGCATGTCAGACATGCGTTTTTTGCCATCCGGTGCCAGTAATTTCAACTGGGTAGTGGCACTAACCACTTGACTACGCTCTTTTTTGAGCTTGGCTTTCAGGTATTTCCAGTAGTTACGAGCTTTGGTATAATCATCTTGATCGGTAAGCACCGCCACAATATCTAACACTGAAAACCACCACTTAGCATTTTGTTCGTCCCATACGGCTCGCACTTCACGGTCATTAAAAAAACGTATGGATATTTTGGCAGTGCTCATAATACGCGTTTGTATATTAACTTTATTCAAGTTGCCTTGTAATTCAATGATTCAATGCCGGCAGAACTTTTCATTTTCTCGCAGCCTTCAACTTTCCTCGGCTATATCTGTCCTTTGTATCTTGCATCAAAATCTACCATCCACTCGATTCCATATTTGTCTCTAAACATACCAAAATAGGAACCCCAAGGACTGTCAGAAATAGGCATTTCAATTTGTCCACCCTCCGAAAGCCCATGGAATATTTTGTCGGCTTCTTCTTTGCTTTCTGCGCTGACTACAATTTTGCTTCGATTCTCATTTTCGTTAGTCCGTCCCAATATTTCGGGTACATCATTGGCCATTAATATACTTTTACCGATCGGTAAAGCGATGTGCATTATTTTATTGGCCTCATGTTCGGCGACCGGAAAGTCAGCGCTGGCCAAATCTTTGAAGCGAATTATTTTTGCGAACTCGCCGCCAAATACGGATTTGTAAAAATTGAAAGCTTCTTCCGCATTGCCGTTGAAATTGATGTGGGGATTGATACTCGCCATACCGGTAACTCTTTCAGTTGATTTAACTTTTTAACGTTGAAGCCAAAAATTTTCATACTTGGTGGCAGGGGACTCCGGGCTATCCCGCAAACTTCCGGGATACAAAGTGCCAAGTTTCCACGTCAGTCCGTCGGGTACAAAACCCGTGTTATGGGGCGTTTTTTTTGTTCTTTACGACTTCCACATTTCTGCCAAGGGTCTTAAATCTAACACCATTACTTTGCAAAACAGTGATAGTAATGTGTCCCGTTTTACTGGTATTCAGATCTTGCACAATGCCGGCTTTTCCCTTATGTGTGCCACCGATGACAATACAGGAGTCTCCGTTTTTTAGTTTTTTGGTTTTGGTATTGTCCATAGTATGCGCTTTCGATGTTTCATTATAAATAATGGGAAATCGTAGAGTACAATTCCGTCGTACCGAAAAGATATGCGGATGAAAAAAAAGGGTGGATTAACACACCTTAAAAAACTTCTTGTTGCTCTCCGCTTGGTTCTTTTCGAGCGTCGCTTCTATTTTTTTGGCGGTTTTGGTGATAGCCAGGCCGCCCAGTCCGGTACACCGCAATGTATTGGGTATGGCGTCGCCCACCTTTTTCATGGTTTCAATTACTTCGTCCAATGGAATAAGGTGATTATAGTTGGACAAGGCCATATTGGCGCAGGACAATGCGTTGGTCGCGGCCATGACGTTTCTATTCAAGCAGGGCGCTTCCACGCGGTCGGCGATCATGTCGCAAATCATGCCTAAAGACGACTGCAACGCCATCGAAGAAGCCGCCAGCGCCTGATCGAGCGTGCCTTTTTTTATTCCCACGATACCGGCCGCCGCCATGCCTGATCCGGATCCGCATTCGGCCATACAGCCGCCCACCTCGGCCGCAAACGTAGCATGCGCCGCAATAAATACGCCTATGATACCGGCCGCCAGCATCGCTTTTACCATCTCGTCTTGCGAAAGATGGAGCGCATCGCTCAAACCGATAACAGCCCCGGGTAATGCGCCGCACGATCCCGCTGTAGGGGCCGCCACGACCACGCCCATCGAACTTTTCACTTCCATCATGGCCGACGTGTATAGTATCACCCGGTTTAATACATCGCCTTCGATCAACTTCTTGTCCTTCATCTGCTGTTGAAATTCTACAGATTGTGCGCCTAATATACGATCGGCGTAGGTCGTTCCTTTTAGGCCAAGAGCAATGGCGTTTTGCATGATCTCTACGATGGCACGCATTTTTTCAAAAACTTCCTGCCTCGTGATATTACCGCGCATGCTTTCATAGTCAACGGCCAGTTCCCACAATTCCAGGTTTTTTCCTTTGTTATACGCCAGCATTTCTTCGCATGTGATAAAAGGAACGGTTAAGTCTTTTCGGGACATCACCGGCAGGACCGGATTCAGTTTTTTTATAAAAAGCACATCGTCTATGGATTGCAATTCGCGACAGAGCTGATCGGGGAGAAACTGATTGGATTTGATTTCGATGAAAGTAGATTTTCCTTTTCGCAATCCGATCTCATCGCATGGAAACGATTTTTCGATGAACGAAATAATCTCGCCGGGCGACTTCACGTAAACAAGCGTTTGATAAAAGTCTCCGGCCATGCGGACTTGCGCGCCATCGATCTCTATGACTTCGATCATTCCGCCGCCGGTAGAGATGGCGGTGAGTTCCCTTGTTTCAGACGCATTGCTTAATGTTATTTTGTACGTATTGGGGTGGGTAGCGCCGATGGGATGAATCGCGATCTTTATGTCTATGCCGGCTTCATCTACGGCCTGCTGATAGTCGGGTAGGCGTTCCTCATAGGCTTCCCATCCCAGAAATCCGCCAAACAACCCCATATCCGAACCTTGCCCTTTGTGCGTGGTTGCGAGCGAGCCGTCGGGATCAAATTCGATATAAACTTCCCGGATATCACCGTCCATAAGGTCACGGCCTATGCGGCCTATCCGCAGCGACGCGGCACAATGCGAACTGGATGGTCCTCGCATGACCGGACCGATGACATCGTTGAAAATACTGGGATAGGTTTTCATCGTTGTTTTTTCATTCTTAGTTTATATCCGGTAGCATGATGGGACGGCCTCACCGCACGGTGTAAGCTTCTGATTTTTTCATGGAAAATAAGCCGTGAGGGGTTACAAATAGTCACATAATGTGGGAACTAAAACCCCATTTGTCAATTGAATTTTCAAAAGAATAGAGCGGCCTCGTAGGAGGCTGACGAAATCATAGGCCTTAGAAACGCTTTGTGGCTTGCCGGAGTGGGGGATTGCGGGATTGAATCTTTAATTTCGACTAATTAGAGTAGAATGGAGATGTTTTACCTTCCATTGATTTTTTTGGTTTTCTAAAAATACTGATTCAAGCCATTGTATGGTAGTTTGTTTGCTGTCTTTGGTGATTGTTGACTTGAGTCGGTATGTTACCCATGCTGTATGGGTATCTGTTTCGGTGTTGATGAATTCAAAAGTATTGGTACGATTAAAATCGGGATCGGTATTCCTGGTGATGGCTTTATGGATCAAGGTGTCAATATTCCAAACCTGTCCGTATTCATACAAAGTAATGTCGGCAGTGCAATGGGCTTTAAGATTTACCGAATCTCGTTTTGATAAAGCTTCAAACATTTTTACAACGGTTTGCTGAACTTCTTGCCGGTCTTTTGTCAATAGTTGTTGTGCCTGCAAAAATGTCGCAAGAGAAGCTGTAATGAGTAGAAGAAATGCTTTTTTCAATATCATTGATTTATTTCTTGGTTATCAAAAATTGTGAGGCGTCCGAATGTATAGCAGCCAATGTTTTCCGGCTTGGCGTTCGGGAGGAAATTCGGAGCACAAAAGTTCAATCGAAGAACTGCACCTGAATCTGCCACAAAACTGTCATACGAAGCACTGTACCCGCGATTGCGCCAAACCGCTGTTACCAGCTACTCTTCTTTTCTGTCGTATTGTTCTCTGTTCATGTTGATGTGTCTTGGTGCGTTGGCTGTATGTGTTTGTTGTCCTGTCATTACGCTGCTTTCTGTTTGTAAAGATGTTCTTGAAATTCTATAAACAGTCTGCTGATGTTTGCCACGTCTCCCAAAATTTCTTTTGCGTCTTCCAATGATTGATACTTGTTAGTCAGCAAGATTGGTAATTTTTCTTGGTCGAGTTCGTCCACGCCTGTTTCAATGTATTTACTCAAAACGAACGTGATAAACTCTTTTTGTTTGTCGTTGAGTAAGGCAAAAATTGTCGCTTCTGCTGCTTTGGCTCTTGCTTCTCTTGTCATTGCGATATAGTCGCCATTAAAAACGTATTCCAACACATCATACAAGTCGCTTTTTTCCATATCTACCAACTTTTGTAAAGTCAGTAAATCGTCTTTCGGGAAACCTGCTGATTCCAAATTCTCCAACAAAACTTTTCGGGTAATTGGATTGCTCCAAATTTTTCGCAATTCTTCTTCGTCTTTGAAAAGCTTAGGCAATTCACCAAACAAATTATTCAAAAATTCTTCTGCTGAAATGGGTTTGCCGTCTGCACTCCAAAACGAAGTGGAAACCATATGTTGGATTTCTCGCTCTTTGCCGTTTTTCAGTTTGATTTTTACTTTTTTCTTGCAAACACATGGTATCTGACCACATTTTTCACAAGGTTTTGGTGGTTCTATTATGCAAATACAAGGTCTTTCTCCGCAAATGGGGCAATGTTCTGGTGGAACGTATTCGCACTCACACGGATTTTGTCCGCACTTTTTGCACGGTTCTTCTTCCAAAGGCTCTCCGTCCCATTCGGGGTCTGAAAAGTGTTTGTAGGCATCAACAAAGTCGTAAATGGTAAAAAACTCTTTGCCGTCAAACAAACGTGTGCCACGCCCAACGATTTGTTTAAACTCAATCATTGAGTTGACAGGACGAAGCAAAACGATATTCCGAATGTTCCTTGCATCAACTCCCGTAGAAAGTTTTTGCGAAGTAGTCAGAATAGTTGGGATTGTTTTTTCGTTGTCCTTAAATTCACGCAACAGTCTTTCACCTTCTTCTCCATCATTGGCAGTAACACGAACACAATAAAACGGGTCTTTACTTTTTGCGTTTTGGTTTACCAAATCTCTAATCAAAGCTGCGTGTCCTTGATTGGCACAAAAGATTATTGCCTTTTCGTTTTGGTTGGCTTCATCTAAAAAGATATTTACCCGTTTGGCTTCTCGTTCTACAATTTCAATGGTGCGGTTAAAGTCTTTTTCTTCATACAACTTGCCTTCTTCAATTTCGCCTTCCACAATCGTGTCGTCCGAAGTGTAGCGGTAATCGTCCAAAGTGGTTTTGATGCGTTTTACTTTGAAAGGCGTTAAAAAGCCGTCATTGATGCCTTCTTTCAGCGAATAGATGTAAACAGGTTCACCAAAGTATTTGTAAGTATCAACATTGTCTTTTCGCTTGGGTGTTGCGGTTAAACCCAATTGCACTGCCGGACTGAAATATTCTAAAATGCTTCGCCAATTGCTTTCGTCATTTGCTCCGCCACGGTGGCACTCGTCAATGATGATAAAATCAAAATAGTCGGCTGGATATTCGCCAAAGTAGGGTGTAGGCTTTCCTTCTGCATCCGTGCCACTCATAAAGGTTTGAAAAATGGTAAAGAAAATACTGCCGTTGGTCGGCACTTTTCCGTTTTTCTTTATCTCGTTGGGTTTTATCCGAACTAAAGCATCTTCGGGAAATGCTGAAAATGAATTGTAGGCTTGGTCGGCTAATATGTTTCTGTCGGCTAAAAATAAAATTCTCGGTCTTCGGTTGCCGTCTCGTTTTAAGTTCCAACGGGTTTGAAAAAGTTTCCAAGCTATTTGAAAAGCGATTGCCGTTTTTCCTGTTCCTGTGGCAAGGGTGAGTAAAATTCTTTCTTTGCTTTGTGCAATGGCTTCAACGGTTCGTTGAACGGCTATTTCCTGATAATATCTTAACTGCCAACTTCCGCTTTTGTCTTCAAATGGAACATTAGCAAACTTTTCTCGCCACACTTCGACAAGCTCAGTGTTCGAGCTTTTTGGGTAGGTTTTATTCCAAAGTTCCTCAGGGCTTAGAAAATCTGTTACCAAACCTTCTTTGCCTGTTATCATACAGATTTGGTAAATGGCTTTTCCGTTGGTGCTGTATGTGGTTTCTAATTTTAATTTCTCCGCATATTTCTTGGCTTGCATTACGCCTTCGCCAACTTCCAATTCATCACTTTTAGCTTCAACCACTGCCAACTTGATGCCTTTGTAAACCAACACATAATCGGCAATTTCTCTTTTGCCCCTGCCACCACCTGTTTGAATTTTACCTGCCGTTATGTTGTATTCACGAAGGACTTTAGAACCTTCCACAACGCCCCAACCGCAAGCTATTAGCTTTGGGTCTATGAGTTCTGCTCTTGTTTCTGCTTCGTTCATAATTTCTCTTTTATCAAATGACCATCAAATAAAATCGGTCTGCCAATCACATAACCATCACATAATAAAGCGTTGATTATCAAAGATTTGAATTGGATATTGGCGCCACCTATCACATAGCCATCACATAAGAATTCTGAGGTAGTCAAATAACCATCAAATAAGGATTTAAGCCCAAAATGGTATGTAGCTGGCATATTTTCTTGATTTACTGTCTGGGTCATCTTCTTTAATTACTTTATCATCAATGGCATCTCGAATAATGCGGGAAGCAATTGAATAGTTATGGTCTTCAATTTTGAATCTTTCTCTTAAGCTTTGATTGGTCATTTTCTCGTTTGATACATATTTCAAACAAGCGTGTTGATAGCAAGCTCTGATTTTTTCTTTTTTATCTAATTCATTCAAAGTTTTATAACAATACATTGTAACACGAGTTCTATTCTCTGCAACTACCACATTGATGGCAGGCAGTTGATACAATTCATTGTAAAAAATAACCTTGTCTAATCCACTGCCTTTTTCTTCGCAAAAACCCATTCTTCGCATAAGGTCTGCTAATTTTTCATTGCGTGATAAGTAAGCATCAATAAATCGGTCGGGTGTAACCAAAGGCGTTCCAGGATTAGATATTTCAATTCTGTCAGTAAAAATCTCAACCATTGGAAAACCTTTTTCGGTCAAATCCTGATGGATAAGAGCATTAGCAACTAATTCTCTGATGGCGATTTCAGGATACATTCGGGTTTCTTTTCTCAATGCTTTTCCTATTTCTTCATTTGCAGGCAATTGGCTGTTTATCCAATTTACTAAACCTTCAAAACCTAAAGCATAACCTTTGGCTCCAATTTGCTCCCGCTCTGTTTCAACTTTGTTTTTGACCTTGTAAACGATAACACGAACTGATTTTCGTTCCACGCTTTCAAAATCTTTTAACTGCTTAGCAAAAAGCAAAGCCCCTAATTTGGTAATTGCATAACCATTATTCTTTACTACTAAACCTTCATCCATAAACTTATCAATTACGCCTTGCTGATTAGAAGGATACGGCAGTTTCAACAAGTCAAAATAAGCTTCAGTGCTTAGATACTTGGTGATATCCGATGCACTCAGATTGTCTTTTGCAATTTCTTTTTCAAATGGTATAGTATCCTTGTTCCAGATTTTAGCTTGTTTCTGTGGAAACTCATTCAACTTTCTGGTGATGCTGCTCACACGGATGTATGCCTTATGCAGAAATTCAACGGGCTGGTTTTTAGTAGCAGGGATTACATAGATAGAGATGTGTCGGTTTGCGTCATAATCAAACTCATAAACTGCAAAATCAATTCTTGGATTTAATCGGGTAAGCAACCAATGCTCTAAATCCTCATTTCCTTTTTTGGCGGTTTTAGCTTTGAAGGTTGTTCCTTTAATAATTTGAGTTTTGTCTTCTACACCGAAAATCAAATAACCAAATGGCTGATTGTGAATACAAGCACCGTTCGATAAAGCTGAAATACACTCTCCAATTTCTTCTGCTGAATGAAAATTGAGTTTGAACTCCACCCATTCACTTTCGTGTGGCTGTTTTACAAGCTCGTTTAATAATTCTATCAATTGTTGTTCATTCATACCGCAACTGCTTTTTCAGTTTTTAGTTCGACAGGCTCACCACCACGCAATTCCCCCGCAAATGCCTTTTGCAAGATGGATTTTTTCAGTTCTTCCAAATCCTCTATTTTCTTTTGATACACCGCTTCCAACTTTTGCGTTTCGGCCCGCAGGGCATCTAATTGGCGGACGATAGTTTGTTGTTCTTCAATGGAAGGAATTGGAATTGGAATTTTATTTAGCATTGCCTGATTTAATTTGGGCTGTGCCATTCCGCTTACATAATCATCTATTCTAATTGAGTTGATATAAACTTCAACAAATTTTTGAGTGACGGTATTTGGAAACTTCAAAACGTGTGTGTGATTATTTACCCAAGTTTTTCCTGAAATTGAAAAAGCAATCGGATAGGTTCTTGTTAAAAGGTTTGCACCATCTTCTGAAACACAAAGTAAATCTTCATTAAAAAGGTAGTCGGCTACGTAATCAACGATTCCTGATGCACCATAATAAGGTATATCTCCGCTTTTCCTTTGGTTTTTGGTAATCGGAACCCTTTTACTGTCGAGATTTTCCGAAATCTGATTTAATGTTTTTGTTTCCCAATTTCCATTCTCAAACAACCCCTGCAAATAACTTTCAAAAAGTTCTTTGGCGTTTTTGAGGTTTTTTATGGCGGCATTTCGACTTCGCTCAATGACCTCAAAGGCTTCATCTAATATGGAAACTATGCGTTGTTGTTCGGGGAGAGGGGGAAGAGGGATTGGAATTTTATTCAGCATTGCCTGATTTAATTTAGGTTGTGCCATTCCACTCACATAGTCATCAACTCTAATTGAGTTCAAATAAAGTTCAATAAATTTTTGTGTGTTGAAATTTTTAAAACGTAAGACGTGTGCGTGATTGTTTACCCAAGTTTTACCTGAAATTGAAAATGCAATTGGATATGTTCTTGCTAATAGATTTGCCCCATCTTCCGAGACACACAGTAAATCTTCATCAAAAATGTAATCAGAAACATAATCAACTATTCCAGAAGCTCCGTAATAAGGTATATCTCCTTTTGTTCTTTTGCTTTGAGTTATAGGTATTCGTTTACTATCTAAGTTTTCACAAACTTCCCCCAACTTCTTTATTTCCCAACCCTTCGGCAGGCTCAGTGTATCACCTTGCTTCACAACAGTTCCAAAATTGAGTAAGTAATATCGTTGCCTTCGAGTACCTCAGGCAACGAGAGCCTCAGGCATCGGGCATTATCGGTGGTTGAGGTTCTCGAAACCACCGTATGTAAGTTCTGTTTATTCATTTAATATCTCTATAGGCTTTTGACAAGTCGGGTAACTTCTCTGTTTGTGAATTAATCAATGCTTCTTTTTTTCTCCTGCTCCAGCCTTGTACTTGTTTCTCTCTGTAAAAGGCCTCGTCAATTCGTTGAAACTCTTCAAAATAAACCAACTTAACGGGTAGTCGTTTTTTGGTATGGTTTGCCCCTTCTCCTTCTTGGTGTTGTGCCAACCTTAACTCCAGATTATTGGTACTTCCGGTGTAATAACTACCATCAGCACATTCCAAAATATACATCCATCCGTTCATATCAAATCTGCAATTCCTTTCAGTATTTCAGCACTTTCTTCGTCCAATGCTTTCATTTCTTCCAAAATCTCGTGTGGTGAGCGCAGTCGAACCACTTCCTTTTTATTCGGGTTTTTTACGCTCAAATCAAAAGTGTTTTGGTCAATGTCTTTCACATTTACCGTCCAAGAGTTTTCACTATCGGCAAAGTTTTTTTGTAGTTCCACAAACTCCGCCAAATCGTTTTCATTCAATGGATTTGTCTTTCCTAAATTGCGGTCGAGGCTCAACTGGTAAAACCAAACCTTTTGTGTGGCTTTGCCTTTTTCAAAAAACAACACTACGGTTTTTACGCCTGCACCAGTAAAGGTGCCACCGGGCAAATCCAACACGGTATGCAGATTGCAATTTTCTAACAAGGTTTTGCGTATGGCAACGGTGGCATTATCGGTATTGCTCAAAAACGTGTTTTTAATAACCACACCTGCCTTGCCACCTGCTTTCAAAATTTTAATAAAGTGCTGCAAAAACAGCGAAGCGGTTTCGCCTGTTTTGATGGGGAAGTTTTGTTGCACTTCGGCACGTTCCTTTCCACCAAATGGCGGATTGGCAAGCACCACATCATAGCGGTCTTTTTCCTGTATGTCGGCAAGGTTTTCAGCAAGCGTGTTGGTGTGTATGATGTTGGGCGCTTCCACACCGTGCAAAATCATATTCATTATGCCAATGATATACGCCAATGATTTTTTCTCTTTGCCGTAAAAGGTGCGTTTTTGCAGTATCTCGGTTTCTTTGGTAGAAAGTCCCTGCCCTGAGCCTGTCGAAGGGGATTTGCTGTTTCGCAAGTAATCGAACGCTTCGCAAAGGAATCCTGCACTACCAACAGCACCGTCATAAATTTTGTTGCCAATTTTAGGGTCAACCACTTTTACAATGGTGGTAATGAGCGGTCGGGGGGTATAGTATTCGCCACCGTTTCGCCCCGCATTGCCCATATTTTTGATTTTGTCTTCATACAAATGGCTCATTTCGTGCTTCTCTGCGTGGGTGCGGAAACGCAACTCGTCAATGCGGTTAATCACTTCACGCAAATTGTAGCCGCTTTGTATGCGGTTTTTCAGTTCACTGAAAATCTCACCAATCTTGTATTCAATGGTGTCGGCACTTTCGGCACTCGTCTTAAACTTTTTCAGGTAAGGAAAGAGTTTGTTGTTTACAAAGTCGGTAAGATCGTCACCTGTCAGGGCTTTGTGGTAGTCCAGTTTTCCGTCTTTGCCTTTTGGCATTGCCCAAGCTGTCCATTGGTATTTTTTATCAATGATAGGCGTGTAGGTCTTGCCTGTAAGTTCAGCAGCTGTGGCTCGGTCTTTCTCCAAGTCGTCCAAATATTTAAGGAACAAAATCCAAGAGGTTTGCTCCACATAATCCAATTCACTGCCGCAACCTGCGTCTTTGTGAAGAATATCGTCTATATTTTTAAAGGTTTGTTCGAACATTATTTATCTCTGTTTTTATCAATTTGTAAAGTTATCATTCTTGTCTGTGCGTAGGCAAAAAAATGGCTCTTTTGGTTTTTGCGAAGGGTCGGCTTGTGTGTCAGGCAAAACCAAATGTACCACTTTTGGGGAGGTACTGTTATAGGGCGTTTTTCTTGTCATTTGTAATAATAATACCAATTGCTTTCGTAGTTTTTGTCAAAATTTTCTTTACTGTCCAAATAAACCTGAATGTCAGTTCTTTTGAAATAATTGAACTCGTCAAATGGTTTTACTAAGTCAAAGTATTTGTCTGCCCAATTCTTTTTAATTTCAGGCTTGTCATATTCTTTAACTTTCTCGTCTGTAAACAAAAAAAAAGTTGGAATAGTAAAACCGATAGATATTGTCCAAATATCTTTGTTATCAAACGACTTAATAAATTCTTCTGTCTTGTTTTGATTTATTTTATATGTCGCTTCTAGTTTTGCAATTGGCTCAAATGCACCATAAGCCACAAAAACATCGTCCGTTAAATAAATTCCGTTCTTTGTTATTTCCGAATATATTTGAAAAGGAACCGTTATTTTTTGAAAGTCCTTGTAGCTTAATTATCTCAGTAAATTTTTCTCCAATTGCTTTTTGTTTCGATTTGTCAAAATATGAAATGTCGTGAGTCAAGAATTTGTTTTTCTCTTTTTCATATTCAAAGCAAATTTGAATTCTTGGTGTTTTATTGTCCACTGTGTCGTAAATAATATTAATCGTTTTTACGTCAAACGTTTTGTCAATCCACTCCGCAAGAGGAGCAAACTCGGGCTTCATCCTTTCTGTCCCAAGGATTATTCGCTTTGTTTGAGTGTACTCTTTGTCAGAAGGTAATATCATTTTGTTGTTGTCGTCTTTTGAAATGCCCTATAACTAGTTTATAGCCCTGATTTTTTCATCCTTATCCAGTAAATATTAGATAGATAAAGATGGTTTTAGGGATTTCTATTATGTTATGTTAGAATGTGCGAGAAAAATTAATAAAGAAAAGATGCGCTTAATCTCTCAGGTACGAACGGCATTTATTTCCCTGTGCCGTCTTCCGCTGATACCGTACGAAAAAATATATAGCCAATTTATGGAATTGGCTATATTTATTTTTATTTGTGCTTATCGGGAAAACTCCTATACGTCATGGTGCGTGGGGGACCCGGTTTAGTACCCTCCGTCTTCGACTTTGCTCAAGACGGAAGGGTTCTCTTTCATCGGTGAGCCAACCCGATAAACACGTTTCCATTTGATAAAAAAATTTAAAACACCGCTGATCTACCAGATGCTGACCCGTTCGTTTTCGGGTCTGTACATCGCGTCGCCGGGCTTGATACCAAAAACTTCGTAAAACTTGACATTATTGGAAAGGGGACCGATGACGCGGTGCTGTGCCGGTGCGTGTACGTCGGACATGATGCGGCTGGCGAGCATTTCCGGGCGCATCTGGATCATCCATGCGTACGCGTACGCGAGGAAATACCTTTCGTCGGGCGTCAGACCGGCTACTTTTTGATTGTTTTTGTATTGGGCAGAGCGTTTGAAAGCATCGTAGCCCAGTTCTACGCCGCCGAGATCGGCGATGTTTTCGCCCAGCGTCGCTTCGCCGCGCAGGTGCATGCTGTCGAGCACCACGTAGTTATTAAACTGCGTCACCAGCATTTTGGTTTTGGCTTCAAAACGGGCGCGGTCTTCTTTGGTCCACCAGTTATTCAGTTTGCCCGTTTCGTCGTATTGGCTGCCCTGATCATCGAAGCCGTGTATGATCTCATGACCAAACGTGCTGCCGCCGATAATACCGTATAAGATCGCATCGTCGGGCATCGTTTTACCAAAACCCGGGACGATGATATTGGCGGCGGGTACCACGATTTCGTTATTGGTCGGATCGTAATACGCATTATACGTTTGCGGGGTGATATTCCACTCCGTGCGATCTACGGGTTTACCGTATTTGCCGATCATGAAGTCAAATTCATACACATTGGCGCGCATCACATTGGCAACATAGGTGTCCCGTTCGACGGACAGACGGCTGTAGTCGCGCCATTGGTCGGGGTGTCCGACTTTCATCGCCATCGTTTGCAGTTTGAGCAAAGCGCGCTCACGTGTCGCGTCACTCATCCAGCTTACTTTTTCGATACGTTCGCGGCATACGTCGCGGATATTATTTCCGATTTCGAGTAATTTTTCTTTGGTACCCTTGGGTAGATATTCCTCTACATAGACCTGGCCGATGACTTCACCCAAAGCGCGATTGGTGCGTTCGACGACGCGTTTCCAGCGCGGTTTCATTTGTTTGACGCCGTACAGGGTCTTGGAATAAAAATTAAAATTTTCGTCCACCAGCGCTTGATTGAGGTAAGCGGCATACGTGCCGATCACACTCCACCGCAGATAGGCTTTCCATGCGTCCAGAGAAGTATTTTTGACGGCGTTTTCCACTTCTTTAAAAAATTCCGGTTGTCCTACGATCACGGAATCTACGTTTTTCAGGCCGGTGTTTTGGAAAAAGACATTCCAGTCAAACGACGGGGTGAGTTTGGAAAGTTCGGCGACACTCATTTTGTTATAGTTGGCATACGGATCGCGCAGGCCTTCGAGCGTACGGCTGGCTTTGGCTAAGTTTTTTTCCAAAGCGAAAATATGATCGGCGAAAGCGCGCGCTTGGTCGGGCGTTTCTCCGATGATTTCAAAATTGCGAAACAAATGTTTTTGATACGCTGCACGAATGCCGGTGGTGCGTTCGTCGTTTTTGAAATAATAGTCACGATCCGGCAAACCCAGTCCGCCTTGATTGAGCGCGACGGCGTATTCGGTCGGTTTTTTATCGTCTTTGTAGATATTAAATGAAAAAATCGGATCGCCGTTGATCTGATGCAGGCGTGCGGCTACCGCAGCCAAGTCGCTCATGGACTTCATGGCGTCAATGCGATCCAGTTCCGATTTTAAGGGCGTGATACCGGCTTTTTCCGATGCGGCGCTATCCATACCGCTGGCGTAAAAATCACCGATTTTCTGTTTATTGCTGCCTTTGGGCGCTTTGGCTTCTTGCGCGGATTTTTCGCAGATCTCCCGTACGGCGGTGCGTGTCTCTTCGCCGATCGTCAGCCACAATCCGTTGGAGGATTCCGACTCAGGAATAGGATTGCGTTTGAACCAGCCGCCATTGGCATGCAGGAAAAAATCTTGGCCGGGGGTGACCGAGCTGTCGCGGTTATTTACCAGCGGATCGGGGAGTGTTTCGACGTTTTGGGGTGCACAACCCAGATACATAACCGTGCAGACTATCGCAATAAAAAAACATGAACGTAACATGGTAAAGGGTGCCTTTCTGTATTCAGTATGCTTACAACGCATAAAAATTAACAGGTTTTAGTAATAAATCAATCCGTATTACGAGGATTAGCGGTCTATCATAAAAATCGAAAAAAGATACGCAAAGCCGAAGTAAAGGTTACAGGATGTATCGGCTCAGAGCATAGAGGATTAGCCGGAGCGGCTTGTGAATATTTAGTACCCCAAAATGCTAAACGTGCGGTGATAAACGGTAAAATCAAAAAAAACGAGGATGGGGCAAATATTGTCAAAAATTGACAGAAAAGAGCCGTCAGCTGACTATAAATTGATCATGTTACGATGATGGAAATGATACAAAAAATGAAACGAAAAAGAATTTACTAATAACACATAAAAACAAAACAAGGAGAACAAGTCATGAACAAAGGAAGTCTGAATCGCGCCGTATTGATCGGTCGTCTGGGCCGTGATCCGCAGGTACGCTATACGCCTACGGGAACGCCGATCACGTCGTTTAGCGTAGCGACGACGCAGGTATTTAAA
>JABWCP010000044.1 GCA_013360215.1 bacterium
AACATAAACAAAAAAGGCGGCTCATCGGCCGCCTTTTTTTATCATCATTTTCAAATATTACTTCGCTGCAGGCTCTGCGGGTTTTTCGGTAGCTTCCTGACGACCGGCTTCACGGGCATCGTCCATTTGTTTTTTACGGATAATGCGGCTGAACTGATTGGGCGAAATGCGCACGTTGCCTTGATTGACAAACGTACCGAACACATCATCATTATAATACACCCATACATTAAAGCCCGGCAAAAGATCATCGGCCAAGAAGGATTGTTCCAACAATTCATTTGCACGTTTAGGATCTACGCCTTTTTCTTTCGTCAAAAAATCATAGCCGATTTTGTGATGCGTATCACCGGCTTTGACGACGACAGGACGCGGCAGTTTGGCTTTCATATCTTCCAAATCCGCATTGAGCTTTTCGATGGTTTTATTTTTATCAATAATCTGGGTGAGCATACCTTTGGTCGAAATATCCTGTTCTTTGGAAATCATGTCCTGAATCAGTTTGAGCTGCTCTTTATTCAATCCCATCATAGAATCCGGTAAAACGATAGGCTGTTCGTCAGCTTTGCGGGACTCGTTGTATTTACGAACGGCTTCCGCAATTTCCATATTGATGGAACCGATCTCTTCGTTTTTCTTGCTGACTTTTTGCACTAAGCGCTGAAATTCTTCGATGTTGCTGGGTTTGCCGCAACTGATCAGGCTAAGCACAAACGCGCTCAGGATGAGATTCTTTAACATGGTTTTTTCTCCTCGATACATGATATTTGGGTTTAGGGTTCACTAACGCGCGATTGTAGGTTTTAGCCCCGCCAAAGTCAAGGAAATTTAATCACGGAATAAATCACCTGACTCTACGTTAGTAGGCGTGTACCATATAAGGAGAGGAACATGCCGAAAACAGCCATCAATACTGATTTTGTACAGCGTGCGCTGAAGCAAATAACGGAAAATGACCATGGAATACGTCATTTAGATAAACTACAAGAATGGATCACTCAATGCAGCGATACCGAGGCGACTTCGATCAATTTATACCGATTATCCGAATCGTGGGGCGTGGATATACGCGAACTGACCGCTCTTTTTTTATGGGCTACCAAGTTCGGGTTATTTGATCTGCACTGGAATATTCGCTGCCCGATGTGCAACGGCAAAACGGAAAACCATGATTCGCTCGGGCATATGCATTCGGGCAGCCATTGCGTGATGTGCAAAAGCGATTTTGTATGTGAGCTTGATAACACCATCGAAGTGACATTTAGCATCAGCGGCAACGTACGCCCGCTACCGGAAAATACGGGTGAAGGAAAAAGCGCACCGGCGGATCAGAGGTTGAACGGATTTCAGATCATCAATTCACCGATTTTTCGTAAGTACTTTTCCGATGAACTTCTTTCCGAGCAGGAAAATTTGTCCGTTCGCCATGTTGCAATCATGTTTACCGATCTCAAAGGTTCGACGCAAATGTATCAGCAACTCGGCGATGCGCGGGCTTTTAAAATCGTTCGACAACATTTTGACGTACTCGAACAAGCCATCCATGCCCACGGCGGTGTGATCGTCAAAACTATCGGCGACGCCGTCATGGCCAGTTTTGCTAAAACATCCGAGGCCGTCGGTGCCGCGATCGATGCCCAAAAAAAATTCCGCACGTTTAACGAAAGTATGCAGTTGCAAGACGGCGTGACGATACGCATCGGTATTCACGTGGGTAATTCTTTGATGGTGACGCTCAATAACCGGCTTGATTATTTCGGTACGATGGTCAATATCGCTGCCCGTGTCGAAGCGCTCGGGGATGGCAATGAAATTCTGATCACGCGCAATGTATTTGATGATCTCGGCGTAAAAAACGAATTGCTGTCACGCGCGCAGAGTATCCAACCGTTTACTGCGCGGCTCAAAGGAATTCGCGACGAACAAAAAGTCATGAAAGTAGTGTATAACTAATTTTTACCGTTCGTTATGCGCTCATAATAATTTGCATATTTTTATTGAGAGAATGTTATATTAAAGCGTGATGCATGCGATCACGCTTTTTGTGTTCTCTATATACCCATTACAATAAAAGTACATCCTTTATGAGCAAACCATCCGTCAAACCTCAAAACACATTTTTTTCATCCGGTCCTTGCGCCAAACGTCCGGGTTGGAGCGCCGATCAGCTCCCGTCACGTACCGTAGGACGTTCTCATCGCGCTAAAGTTTCGAAGGCCGTAATCGAAGAAGTCATTGCAAAATCCAAACAAATTCTCGGTGTTCCCGATGATTACCGGCTCGGGATCGTACCCGGCTCGGATACCGGTGCCATCGAAATGGCGTTATGGAATTTTTTCGGCCACCCTTCCGTAGAATCGCGGGGCATTGATATGCTGGCTTGGGAAAATTTTGGGTATGAATGGGTCTATGATGTCGAAAAACAATTGAAAATAGTCAACGTACGTCCGATGGTAGTTCCATACGGGCAAATCCCGGATCTCACGCAGGTTGACTTTCACCACGATGTAGTTTTTACGTGGAACGGCACAACCTCCGGTGTTTGTGTTCCTGATGCAACGTGGATACCTGACGATCGTGAGGGTCTGACGATATGCGATGCAACTTCGGCCGTATTTGCCATGCCTATAGACTGGAAAAAAATAGATGTGCTCACGTATTCGTGGCAAAAATCCATGGGCGGTGAAGGTGCCCACGGTGTTTTGATCCTATCGCCGAGGGCCATTCAGCGGCTGGAGTCTTTTCCTCCGATCATCGCTATGCCCAAAGTTTTTACGATTTTAAAAAAAGGAAAACTCAACGAAGAGATCTTCACCGGTGCCACGATCAATACCCCATCCATGTTGTGCATCGAAGATGCCTTGGACTCATTAAATTGGATGATCCGTGAAGGCGGATTAACAGCTATGATCGCGCGTTCGCAGCAAAGCTTATCGGAAATAAAAACATGGATTGCCTCATCGCCGCGGTATGCTTTTCTCGCAGAAAATCCGAAAACGATTTCCAATACATCCGTCTGTCTAAAATTGAAGTCCGACATGTATCTGTCGCTGTCTCCGGATGCACAAGTCAAATTTGCCAAAGATGTTGCCGCATTGCTCGAAAAAGAAGGTGCGGCTTACGACATCGGTTCCTATCGTGATGCACCTCCCGGTCTGCGCATCTGGTGCGGTGCGACGATCAATCCGGCGGATGTAAAATTATTACTTCCCTGGCTTGATTGGGCTCATGACGAAATTGCACGTACTTTGAAATTCTAAACCGAAAAATATTATGATTAAGATTCTTATCTCCGACAAACTCAGCCCTGCCGCTACGGAAATTTTCCAACGGCACGGCATTACGGCGGATGTTCGCCACGGATTGACCAAAGAACAACTGATCGAAATCATCGCGGATTACGACGGACTTGCCGTTCGCTCTGAAACCAAAGTCACACGCGAAGTGATCGAACGCGCCACACGGCTCAAAGTCATCGGACGGGCCGGTATCGGCGTGGACAATGTGGATGTGCCGGCGGCCACGGCACGCGGTATCGTCGTGATGAATACGCCGTTTGGCAATTCTGTCACTACGGCCGAACACGCCGTGGCTATGATGATGGCGCTTGCCCGGCGCATTCCGCAAGCCAGCACTTCCACCCATGCCGGCAAGTGGGAAAAAAGTAAATTTATGGGTGTGGAATTGACCGGAAAAACACTTGCCGTAATCGGTTGCGGTAATATCGGCAGCATTGTTGCCGACCGCGCACGCGGATTGCGAATGCGTGTTTTAGCGTATGATCCGTTTTTAACACGGGAACGTGCGGAGTCGCTCGGCATTGAAAAAACCGAATTGGACGACGCGATAGCACAAGCTGATTTTATCACACTGCATACACCGCTCACCGACGCGACACGCCATCTTTTCGATGCGGCACGATTAGCACGTTGCAAAAAAGGCGCACGAATTATCAACTGCGCACGCGGCGGACTTATTCACGAACCGGCATTGAAATCGGCCATCGATTCGGGACATATCGCCGGAGCCGCACTGGACGTGTTTGAAGTCGAGCCCGCCAAAGAAAATATTTTATTCGGCATGGAGCATGTCGTGCTGACGCCCCATTTGGGCGCTTCAACCAACGAGGCTCAGGAAAACGTCGCATTGCAAATCGCGGAACAAATGTCCGATTTTCTCAACACGGGTGCGATCACCAATGCGGTGAATATTCCCTCCATATCCGCCGCCGAAGCCACGGCACTCAAGCCTTATTTCAAATTAGCGCGCCAGATCGGAACATTAGCCGGCCAACTCCAGCAATCGCCTATTCAATCAATCACCTTTGAATACGAAGGACACGTTGCCGCGCTCAATACTAAGCCGCTCAATTTACTTTTAGCACAAGGTGTCATGGTCGCATTTGATCAAAACGTCAACATGGTCAACGCGTTATATATTGCTAAAGAACGCGGCATGACCGTAAGTGAAACTAAAATCGAATCCGAAGGAAATTACAAAACTCTAATTCGCTTGCGGATCGTTACCGAAAAAGAATCATTCAGTTGTTCAGGTACACTCTTTGACGGCGACAAACCGCGCATCGTAGAGGTCAATGGCATCACACTGGAAGCCGTTCTAAGCGCATCGATGCTTTTCAGTACCAATGATGACAAACCCGGTTTTATCGGTAATCTTGGAAAAATTTTAGGTGACGCGGACATCAATATAGCCCACTTTCATCTCGGTCGTAATCAAGGCAAGACTGAAGCGATGGCACTCGTAACCGTCGATTCGCCCGTTCATTCTGATGTCATCAGTACGATAAAAAAATTGCCCAGTGTACGACGTGTCGTGGCATTAGATTTTTCGGGCGTCGTTTAAATTTTAATAGAATACGGCTTACATCGTTTATCAAACCCCTCGCGGTTTGCTTCGCTTGTTATCAATTCAACGAACTTTTACAGAAAGTTCTTTCATGGGTTTTTTGTTGTCCCCAAAGCGGATTAATCCATTACACACCGTAATCGCTTTGATATTCGGGTTGCTCCATACTCACTGCGGTTCTTCTATGGTGCCTGCACCAACTGGAACTCCGCTTCGTTTGTCGCAGCTGGACAGCCTTATCGTGACATCCGATACGATGCCTTTTTTAGACAAACAAAAACTCTGTGAGATATTAGGCCATTTTCCTGCAGATGCATGGCATCAAAAACCGATCACGCTTCAAATGTATCCTGATTTTGAATCCAAATGGAGCGCCACTAAAAACACGATTGAATATTCATACGATCGCAGTACACGTACTATCCACCTTGTGGATATGAAACTGACCCGCTTGCGATTGAATGAAATTATTGCGGCGTATATCGCCGAATTGTGTTATGGGGAAAAATATCCGCGCCTCACCGAGGGGCTCGCTATGCTATATTGCGGGACATATTACGGAATGCCTTTACCTTGGTGGGATAAAAAATCAGCGTTGCTCGGCCTGACAAACAAAGAGCGATTAATAACTACACCTGAAAATTTTGAAAATCCTTTTTTGTACACGATGTTAGCTGTTCAGTTTTGGCAAAAGCATCACGATCAAATTCATTCGATCTTTGCAAATCCCAACCCCTTTATTGCAAAATTTGAACCGACTTTGCAAGTGGCGCCACCTGCACACGTATTCCCTCCGGACAGCATTCCGTATTTCAAAGGTGTTTGTTTCGCACATACCAACGGTGTCGGCAGCGGCTATATGTCCAAACAATCCCGGACTTCGATGCAGCGTCTTAAGGAAATAGGCGTTGACGCCATTTCACTCACACCATTTGGTTATGCGAAAAGCACGACCGAACCTCGTGTACATTTTGTTTTAGATCGTCATTGGGATGAGACGCTCGGAGGTTTATTCAAAGCCGCCGATGATGCGCATGATCTCGGCATCCATATCATGATGAAACCTCATATCTGGGTACGCGGTGCATGGTGCGGCGAAATTGATATTCGTGACTCAACCGACCGGATCGCATGGGAAAATTCATATGCTCAATATGCGACGTATCAAGGCCTCATCGCAGAACTTGCCGGTATGGAGTCCATGTGTATAGGTCTTGAGCTGCCCCGGATGACACGCGATACCGCCATGTGGAAACGCATCATCCGTCACATACGCATGGCATACAGCGGTATCATCACGTACGGTGGGAATTGGTTTGATGAATACGAGCATATCGGCTTTTGGGATGATCTTGATTTTATAAGCATTCACGCTTACTTCCCGCTCGCTCACACCGTCGCTACACCGCCGGATTCGTCAATCCTGATGGCACGTCAAGTCGCAGAACGGCTCGCCGTTTTGTCATCGCAGTGGAAAAAACCTGTCGCGTTTACGGAAGTAGGTTTCCCAAGTGGCGCCCGTGGACTCATCAGTCCACACGAAGAATTTGATGACGTCCCTGCGGATTTTGACAAGCAGGCTTTCGCTTACCGTACGATTTTAGAAACATATCGGGGTAAACCCTGGTTCAAAGGTTACTTTTGGTGGAAATGGGAAAGCGCCAATTCAACGTGGAAAGGGTTTGATAAAATGCTGCAATTCCGCGAAAAACCTGCCGAACGCGTGTTACAGGAATTTTATTCGCGTTAATTTATCATAAGCCGGAACCTAAGCGAAACAGCGAACTGTCCGTATTTGAATTCATCCCTCGCCAAGACGCTAAGTCGCAATGAAGAGATTTATTAATCACTCTGCGGCTTTGCGAGAATAATACAAGCTTATCTAATAAAACTCATTACACCAAATTCTAAGGGCGCCGGGTAAGAACTTCAACGACGTACCAGGGCGCACACAATAGAATATATCCCTCGCCAAGACGCTAAGTCGCAATGAAGATTTATTAATCACTCTGCGGCTTTGCGAGAATATTACAAGCTTATATAATAATACTCATTACACCGAATTCTAAGGGCGCCGGGTAAGAACTTAAACGACGTGCCAAGATACCTGTATTTGTAAATTTGCCTTCAATTACTCTTGAATCTCAGGCTCTACCAGATGCGCAAGATACGACAAAGACTCCTGCCAACCTAAATAACACATTTCAGGCGGAATGACCTCCGGTATATTTTCTTGCGATATGTTCAATTCCGTACCGCACAAAACTTTTTTTAAGACCACCGTAACCATCATTTCGCCGGGAAGATTGGGATCGTCAAATTTATCCGTGTAGCGAATACGTTCATACGGTGTAAGCTCCAAAAATTCACCGCCAAACGCATGACTTTTCATCGTTGTGAAATTAGTAAAAGACATTCTAAACGTACCGCCTATTTTTACATCCATGTGATGCACTTTGCACGTGAATCCGTGCGGCGGCAGCCAGCGCGCCATCGCATCGGTATCTGTAAATGCGCGGTAGATTTTTTCCGGAGTAGCCTTCAAAACGCGGTGTAGACGAATCGTGTTTCCCATGATTTAATTCCTTTTACTTATGTAAAACGCTCGTTCAGTCTGTACTCTTGATATTCACCCACATCTATAAAACCGATTTTTTTATAGAGCGGAACACCTTCAACCGATGCTTGCAATACAGCTGCCGTGCAGTCTCTTTTTTTGGCTTCCAGAAGGCAAAACATAGTCGTCGCCCAACCCAATCCCTTTCTTCGATGCGATGCACGCGTACTTACGTTATAAAGACCGGCCACGTTATTCTCCATCACGACTTCGGCCGTACAAACGGGTTCGTCTTCGTAATTTCCTATAAAAAATTCAATAGGGCATTTTTTTTTAGACGCCATCCCAGCAATCATCGTGTAAAATGCGATGACATTTTGATCAGGTGGCGTCCAATTACTTGCCGTTATGTGAGCAAAACTCAGCACATCGCTATCGGATAAAACCTTTCGCATCGCGAAATTTTCAATAGGCGGAACCTCGTGAATTTGATTCAAATCAAGCCACATCGCCTTTTCTGACTCGACGAATTCAAATCCATTTTCTTCCAGTATACGAGATTGGGAAGGCGTGCACCGCCCCGGGCCGACCCAACAAGAAAATGGACGCCGTGTAGTCCGGATATAATCTCTGACGGTATTTATATTTGATCGGGAAAAAACCAAATTGGTGATGATATTAAATGTATCACACGCCAATCCCGAATCGCAGATCAATACGTCATCGTTCATCTCCACCTTCATCATAGGATGACGTTGATGAAAATAACGTATTACACATTTAATAAATATTTAAGAATTTTTACCAATTTTTTAGCGATAATTAAGAAAGCTACGTTTGATTAATATATACTTAGATTTTTAGGTTGCGATGTGAAATTTAACAGTAGTTGACAATTTAACAATAAAACATTGAACTTATGATTTGCTAAAGTTGACAATTAATATGTATAGTTTCTTAAATATTTATTTAAAAAAACGATAGTAGTAACTGCGTTTACCGAGACCATTACAATAACTACATTGTTCAAGCCCAAAATACCGCTTAACCTTGCCAGTTTTATCACAAAAATTGCAGTCATAAATCTTATCATCAATAAACCATTCTCCGTTTTCTTTAGATAAAATTATAGAAACTTTCTGCGACTCTTCCATGTTATAATCATATTCTTGCACTACCACAACAGCGCGACTATCGCTTTGTACCTCAACTTTATCAATTAAGTTTGGAGATAATTCATAAGCCTTTAATCTTTTATTGAAACTATTCTTACGAACTTTATTGAAGTAATCATTTAATCTTTTAGAATTATAAGGCTCTGAATAGAAAGTATCGATTGTCGTTGTGTCACGCCAAATTTGTAAACTCCATGATGTTTGAATTAACTTATCTGGAGTTGATCTATCGATCTTCGGTTCTTGCTTCTTACTTTTAGGTTGTTCTATTGTTGAACACGAAACCAAAATAAAAATAAAGAAGATCATGACAGCGTTATTCATAACATCATCCCTCTCTTTTAGTTATCCCACCTGCGAGTGCATCGTATATTTTACGTGTCTCGGACTCGTTAAATCCAAGCTTTGCTACAAAATCATTATAGTCTGCTTTGGTTAAAAGATTTACCTCATAAAGTGTAAATAATCGACCAACCCATGCCAATTTAATATCCTCAGACATCACGGGTGCATCGTGTTCTATGATGTCTCTAATATCTTCATATTCTTTCTGCTGTTGATGTGTACGTTTCATTGTTTTATAACTCCTTCTGCTTTTCGTATTCCCAAAGCCGTTCGGCCGTCATGTTGCCCTGATAGTCGTGAATCAATATAACATGCCTATCGGCTTTCCTATTACTCAACCTACGAATCAAGCGCCCTCGGTCGCCGTAATCACCGCGAAGGTGTACCGCATACCAGTCAGATTGGTCAAGCGATATCTTCTGAATGATTCGGCTCGTTTTACCGGCATCAAATATCGGACTACGTTTTCTGGTATCAACGATCTCATATTCGCTGACTCGCTCTTCATCAATCAGTGAATCCGGTCGAACCGCAACCCATTCTAATTGTTTTGAATCTTTTACACGATCAAACAAATAATCCCCCGAATTCACGTTATCCGTATGCGGCGGCAAAAGTAATTTTAACAACGAAAATACTACGTTTTCTCCAAAGGTTTCTTTCTCACCGTGCGCTTTATTCGTATATCCTGTAGTGCTCATCAGCACGAATTTCTTTTTGTTTTGCGCAGTGCTCCATACGTCGGTGATTTTTTTTACGGTATTAAAAACAAGTTGATGCGGTTTACCAAATATCCCTTTGAATGTCAAATTATGACCGAGGCAAGACACCACTGCATCGCAATCGTTTATGAGCGCGCTGATCTGATCCATAGAAAACTCATGAATATTCCCTCGCACGATTTCTACGTTTGTATGCTCGGAAATTTCACTCGGTATTATCGCCGTCGGTCGTATAATAATTCTCACGGATATATTCTTGCTAACCAATTGTGATACTACCAATTTCCCTGTAGCCCCGCTGGCTCCGAATACTAAAATTCTCATAAAACCACCTCTCTACTATTTATAAATCCGAAAGCAATATATCAAATAAGTTTTATGGATAGGTTAACTTCTTTGTGCGATGTTTTTTGAGAAACCCAAGATGTTACTGATTAGCTGCATGGCATTTCTACTGAATAAAAAAAACCGGCAAGCTACGTATAACACTTGCCGGTTATCTCAATTAGATTATCGTCTGGCCAATATCATGCAAGATCAAAGCGATCAGCGTTCATCACTTTAGTCCATGCTGCCACAAAATCCTGTACGAATTTTTTCTGTGCATCACTTTGTGCATATACTTCCGCCAATGCGCGTAATTGGGAATTGGAACCAAAAACCAAATCTACGCGAGTACCGGTCCAACGCAATTCGCCGGTCGTACGATCACGTCCTTCAAATACGCCTTTAGCGCCCGGCGAGGCCACCCACGCCGTACGCATATCAAGCAGATTAACAAAAAAATCATTGGTCAATGTTTCCGGACGATGCGTAAACACGCCGTGTTTGGTTTGACCGTGATTGGCATTCAATACGCGCATACCGCCGATGAGCGCCGTCATTTCCGGTGCAGTGAGTGTCAGCAATTGCGCCTTATCTATCAGAAGTTCTTCGGCCGGCACATCGTAATCGGCCTTAAGGTAATTCCGGAATCCGTCGGCGACCGGTTCGAGGACGGCAAAAGAAGCGGCATCGGTTTGCGCTTGCGTAGCGTCCGTGCGTCCCGGCGAGAAAGGTACCGTGATATTTTGTCCGGCTTGTTTTGCAGCCAATTCGATACCGACACAACCGCCAAGCACGATCATATCCGCGAGCGAAATTTTCTTCTTTCCTCCGGGTTGTGCGCGATTGAATTCTTTTTGGATTTTTTCCAATTTGTTCAATACCGCGCTCAATTGTTCCGGTTGATTGACCGCCCAATCTTTTTGCGGCGCAAGACGGATGCGTGCCCCATTGGCGCCGCCGCGTTTATCCGAACCGCGAAATGTAGAAGCCGAAGCCCATGCGGTGGATACCAACTGCGAGACGGTCAGCTTGGATTCGCTGATTTTTTTCTTCAGCGCCGCGATATCTTTTTCATTGACCAGTTTGTGATCAGCGGTGGGAACAGGGTCTTGCCAGATCAGAACTTCTTTGGGTACTTCTTCGCCGAGATAACGTGAACGCGGACCCATGTCGCGGTGCGTGAGTTTGAACCATGCACGCGCAAAAGCATCGGCAAACGCTTGCGGATCTTTGTGAAAGCGACGTGAAATCGGTTCATAAATGGGATCCATGCGCAACGCCATATCCGCCGTGGTCATCATCGTTGGCACACGTTTAGTCGCATCGTGCGCAGCGGGCGCAAGATCTTTATCCGCTACGTTTTTTGGTGTCCACTGCCATGCACCGGCAGGACTCTTTACCAATTCCCAATCATAACCAAACAGCATATCAAAGTATCCGTTGTCCCACTGCGTCGGATTGGGTTTCCATGCACCTTCGATACCGCTGGTGATCGTGTCATCGCCTTTGCCGCTACCATATTTACTGATCCATCCAAGACCTTGTTCTTCGATACCCGCCGCTTCCGGTTCACGGCCGACATGGGAATCGGGCGCCGCGCCGTGCGCTTTTCCGAACGTATGTCCTCCTGCAACGAGCGCTACGGTTTCTTCGTCATTCATAGCCATACGCGCAAACGTTTCGCGAATATCGCGCCCCGAAGCGACCGGATCGGGTTTACCGTTGGGTCCTTGCGGATTAACGTAGATCAATCCCATTTGCACAGCACCGAGAGGATTCTCCAAATCGCGCTCGCCACTATAGCGTTTATCGCCGAGCCATTCGGTCTCGGAACCCCAATAAATATCTTCTTCGGGTTCCCATATATCTTCGCGCCCACCGGCAAAACCAAAAGTTTTGAAGCCCATAGATTCTAGGGCGCAATTACCGGCCAAAATCATCAGATCGGCCCATGAAATTTTGTTTCCATATTTTTGTTTGATCGGCCACAGCAAACGACGCGCTTTGTCCAAGTTGGCATTGTCCGGCCAGCTGTTGAGCGGTGCAAAACGCTGCGTACCGTTACCGGCACCGCCGCGTCCGTCAGCAATGCGATACGTACCGGCACTATGCCAGGCCATACGAATAAACAAACCGCCGTAATGACCGTAGTCGGCCGGCCACCACTCTTGCGAATCCGTCATGAGCGCATACAAATCTTTTTTGATGGCTTTGAGATTGAGTTTTTTAAACTCTTTGGCGTAATCAAATTTTTTACCCATAGGATTGGACAAAGACGAATTCTGATGCAGGATTTTCAGATTCAACTGGTTGGGCCACCAGTCCTGATTGGATGTTCCGCGGCCAGCCGCATGGAACGGACACTTGCTGATTTCACTCATAACCTTTTTCTCCCTGTTTTTAGATGAATTCGTAGGACGATTTTAGTATTAAGATTTGAATTGACGAACTGATGATATCATGCGTTTTTTACGTCTTAAAGATACCCATTTGATTTCATAAGTCAAATTGATTATTCTTATTTAATAATAGATAATATCTATATTAAAATTGAATGACATTACTGCAACTCACCTATATTGTCGCTGTCGAAAAGTACCGTAGTTTTTCCAAAGCGGCCAAAGATCGTTTTGTCACACAACCGACCCTGAGCATGCAGATTCAGAAATTGGAAGAAGAATTAGGCGTAACGATATTTGACCGAGGAAAGAAACCCGTAGCTCCGACCGACATCGGCCGCACGATCATCGAACAAGCCCAAGCGATTTTGCGCGAAAGCGATAAAATCATCCAGTCCGTAGAATCCGAAACCACCGAAGTCGCAGGAATTTTCCGCATCGGTATTATCCCCACGCTTGCACCTTATTTGCTCAATCTTTTTCTGCAGGATTTTATCACAAAACATCCGCGCGTAGAATTGGTCATCGAGGAATTGCAGACGCGGGAGATCACCGAACGATTGAATCGAAACGACCTTGATGCAGGGCTTTTAGCTACGCCGCTGCACCATAAGAACTTAGCCGAAAAACCGTTGTTCTACGAACCCTTCGTCGCATATGTATCCGAAGAACACCGACTAAGCACCAAGAAAAAAATTCACATCAACGATCTGCAAAACGGCGACATGTGGCTTCTGACCGAAGGGCATTGTTTTCGCAGCCAGACGCTCGCACTATGCAAACAAAAGAAAAACATAACCCCTAAACACAAAGGAGCATTGCGTTTCGAAAGTGGTAATCTGGATACGCTTAGAAAATTAGTGGAACAAAATTACGGTATGACGCTGTTGCCGTATTTAGCAGTTTCGGAATTATCCGATGAAAAGAAGAAGCTGTACATGCGCCCTTTTGCGCCCCCGGCTCCCAAACGTGAGATCAGTTTGGTGTACAATCGTTCTTACCCTAAAAAGAAAATTATCGAAGTGTTAGAGCATGCTATTCGCTTCTCCGTGCCGGAAGAAATATTAGAAAAAGATAAAAGCCTTATCGTATCCAGCATTCGCATTTGAAACAAATCTGCACAATGCAGGGAAATCGTTATCTATTTTATCCGGCTTGGATATCGCACACACTTTATGGTCGCAGCTCTTCCAATAACTTTTCTTTGCTGACTCTCCCTATGTGCGACCAAGTGAGGCGATTGTTTTTATATATATGAAACGTAGGCACGGTATGAATATGCAAAGTATCGGCAATCAACGGATGTTCGTCTATATTTATCGTAACCACATCAAAAGAATTCATATCTGCGATTTCATGTATAATAGGTTCCATCTGTCGGCATGGCGAACAATTCAGGGTGTAAAAATCAATCAACACCGGTTTTTTTGAACGGGTTAAAGAATCAAAACTATCGCGACTCATGCCGTCGTGTTCTGATGTAGTCGTTTTGGGATATCCCGCTGCTCGCCAGCTTATAAATCCTCCATCCAATTCATACACACGCTTAAAGCCCTTTTTGATCAAGCCGCGTCGCGCACCGGTACTTCGCCCTCCGACAGAACAATATAATAATATCGGTTTTTCTGGATCCCACCGGTCGGCGCGGTATTCAAATAACCCCATGTTGGCCCAGTTGATATTTTCGGCACCGGGAATATGACCGGACAGGTATTCTTTGCGTGTTCGTACATCGATCAATAAAGCATCTGGACTTTTTTTGATACTATCCGCAAATGCAGATGTCGAAAGAAATGCTGCGTTTTGAAATTCCTTTTTTTCTGCACACGATGTCAGTACCAACGAGATCATAAATATCAGAAATAATTTTTTTTCAACACTACAATAAAGCATAGATAAAAAGTTTAATTTCAATGATATCATCATATCAATTTATATTTGACGCTCACAGAACACAAGAGAAAAGACAGATATCAATCGAATATCAACGTGATTTATAAAAACTTTTCACGTAAAATGCACACGCTACCCTACATATTTATGCGGTTTATTAGTGTTAGTATTTTGACGGTAAAGTTTTCTCGGAATGTCCGATTTTAGGTATTGATTTGCTTCACCATGTGTATTATTTTTTTACTGTAGCACAATTCAAAAAACGTATCCGTTCTCGTCGAATGTTCTCGTCGAATGTTCTCGTCGAATGTTCTCGTCGAATGTTCTCGTCGAATGTTCTCGTCGAATGTTCTCGTCGAATGTTCTCGT
>JABWCP010000045.1 GCA_013360215.1 bacterium
AAAAAATATTACCGTAAAGTTTGAAAGTACCGGGATGGATGAAGCCATCACGCTGCCGGTACTGGTGAAGCAGAATGTGTATCTGATCTTTAAAGAAGCGGTGAATAACATATATAAGTACGCCGACGCAACGGCGGTGGTGATACGGCTGACACTCAAAGATAAGCAGATCCATCTGGAGGTGGAGGATAATGGCGGAGGTTTCACAGGCGGTGTTACGATGGGCGGAAACGGGATGAAGAACATGAGAATGCGTGCCGAATCTTTAGGCGGTAAGTTTGACGTCAAATCCGGCCAAGGCGTGACGATTCGGATTGTGATACCAATACGGGATTGATTATCAATAAGCATAGGAGTATAATAGTGTGATTAGTGAAAGAGAAATGCCCATGATTTGCGTTTCAATCGTCGAAGACGATAACGATATTCGCAATGGTATTACCAAATACCTGAGCAGCCAACCCGGGTTTAAGGTATTATCATCCGATCCGACGGCAGAACTTTTTTTGGCCCGTATGGAAGAAGGGCCGCGCCCGGATATCGTATTGATGGATATTCAATTGCCGGGCATGAGCGGCATAGATGGTATTCGCATACTAAAGCGTAAGTGGCCGCAGGTAGATATCGCGATGCTTACCGTGTATCATGACGAAGAAAAAATTTTTCAATCTTTATGCGCGGGTGCTTCCGGTTATCTTTTGAAAAATACACCCTTGGTTGAGTTGCGGGATGCTTTGACCGAACTGAACGCCGGCGGTGCGCCGATGTCGCCGCAAATCGCACGTAAAGTGATTCAGTATTTCAGTCCCAAACCCAAAGAAGATGACGTATTGACGGCTAAAGAGCGTCAGGTAGTCCAGGGTTTGGTGGACGGACTCAGTTATAAACTGATTGCCGCACAGATGAATGTGTCTATTGATGCTATCCGTTTCCACATCAAAAATATCTACAAAAAACTGCACGTCAACTCCAAAGGCGAGCTCGTCTCCAAGTTTATTCGCGGACAGATTTGATTATGAACACGATCATGTAGTGTTTTTTTACTGCACGAAAGTATTTATTACCATAAATAACTCTCGTGTTCCAAGTGAAAAAATTCTTTCAATTCCTTTCTGTATCGGCCTTTCTCCACCTGTTTCTTTTAGTTATAGTTGGGGTTCTGATTTATATCCTCATTCTCAGTTTTACCGGCTAACATAAAACCAAGGCACTACATTCAAATACGGTATCGTTTGCGGGAGGCTACATTCAGATGTAGCACTAATGGGTTGTTTTTCTTTTTATCCTATCGTGTACGTGATATCCAAAATCAGTTTCTACATAAAAAAGGTTCATCATTATGAAAATGATAGCATGGAGCATTTTGCTTTGTCTGATGACGGCTTGTAGCAGTGGTGGTGCTGGCAAAGAAGATTTATCAAAGGAAGCTCAACAAGCTTTCACTGAAGGAAATTACGAAGATGCGTTGGCAAGTTTCTTAAGTCTTGTCGAATCAGATCCTGTAACGGGTTATACCGGTGCGGGTTGGAGCGCGGTGAGGTTGCATGACTACGCGAATGCCAATGTTTATTTCCAGACAATTGCGGCCGCCAAAGATGCCGATGCCTATGCCGGCTGGAGCCTCACGGGGTGGGCGCTGTCGGATTTTAATTCCGCGATACAGCGTGCGGATACCGTGCTTTCCAAGGACGCTGATTTTGTGCTAACGTTGGATGACGGGGTTACGGCAGCGGATCTGGTATTGGTTCAGGCATTGTGTTATTATGAAAATAATAATTTTTCTATGACGCTTCAAAAAATAAAATTGATAGACAGCGGGTTCAATGCCGACCTCAATGGCTCAGATATTGCACAGGTATTGGCGGTTAAGCTGGAGCAGTTATCCGCTCTATTTTCAAAAACGGTGGCGAAAGGGTAATAATCATGAATTTTTTTACAATACATAAGCACAATACAACACGTATAATAATCTCGAGCGCGTTGATTTTATTTTTCGCTTCGACGCTACATGCACAGAGCCGGGTTTCTTTTTTGACAGGGGAATTCGAAAAAAGTAGTCGTGAGAGCAACGAAGCCTTTCTGCGCCGTACCCTAAGAGCGGCGGAGGAAATATCATTCAAGAGGTTGAGCCGTGAAACAGACCGCTACGGTAAAACGCACGAGAGCTTCCAAATGATGTACCGTTCGATCCCCGTGGAAGATGCTATCATCAAAGTGCACTCCGACCACCGGGGTATCTATGCCGTCACCGGCGAAACAGATTTACCGGCACACATTGCGATTACACCTAAAGTAGAAGAAGTACAAGCGCTATCCAAAGCGACAGGAAATATCGGTGCGCAAGCGTACAAATGGCAGGATGCACATGAAGAAAAAATATTAAAAGAAGTTACCGATAATCCTCAGGCGAGCTTCTATCCTAAGGCCGAAACAGTTGTCGTCAATATCGCTAAAGAAGGTGAACGTCCGGATTTTCGCTTGGCGTACAAGTTTGATATTTATGCGTCCAAACCGGTGAGCCGCGATTGGGTATACGTGGATGCATCCTCGGGCGAAGTGGTTCGAAAAATAAATCGGATATATCATGGAACAGCTACTGGTACCGCGGCTACGCGGTATGCAGGAACACGCACGATCAAAACCGATTCGATCGCACCCAATCAGTTCCGCCTCAAAGATATGACCCGCGGCAATGGTGTTATTACCTACAATCTCAATCACAGTGTCAATGATGCGGACTCGACACATTTCGTGGATAACGACAATCAATGGACCGCCGCTGAATACCATAACGGTAACTCGGACGATGGCGCACTTGATGCGCACTGGGGAGCCGGAGTAGTATATGATTACTGGAAAAATGTGCATAACCAAAACAGTTGGGATGGTAACAACGCCCCAATGATCAACTTTGTTCATTACAATACTAATTACCCAAACGCTTTTTGGGACGGTTACTCCGTGCACTACGGGCAGTATCAATCTGTAAATCCGTGGACAGAATTGGATGTCGTCGGGCACGAATTTGGGCACGGCCTTATGTTTGGGCTATCCAATCTGAATTATTCAGGAGAAGGGAAAGCGCTGCATGAAGGATGTGCTGATATTTGGGGGGCTCTGGTTGATAACTACGGTAATCAACAATTTGGCATGAACCGCGACGTGTGGGTATTCTCTGAATCTATTGCCTCATCGAGAGATTTCAATTTTTTGATGACTTATAAATCCATTGATTGGGATTTTTCGACGGGTGCTACGGGGCATATCAATGGTCAGGTAGCGCGGTATTGGTTTTACCTATTAGTCAATGGAGGTTCCGGTGCGAATAAATTTGGAATAAATTATAATATAACACCGATAGGAATCTCAGAAGCAGAAAAAATATTTTATCAGGCGTTCAAACAATATGTGACGCCCAATTCCAATTTTTCTGATTTCAGACAAGCGACCGAACTTGCTGCTCAGGATGTCAATTCTGCACATGTGGCTACGGTCAAAGCCGCATGGGATGCCGTGGGCGTGCCCGGCGTAGTGGGGGCTACTATAGGCTGTATGCCATCCGGCACACAGCAAGGTAATATTCAGATTGATTATGTCTCTATCAGCAATAAAGGCGAATTCCCGGTCAATCCGGGATGGTCTTCGGGTGGATACATCAAGAAGAACTATGTATTCAATTTGATCCTCGGTAAAAAAGTGAAAATGATGATTTCTTATCCTGACGCCACGGCAAAACATTATGCGATGTGGATGGATATAGATCGCGACGGTCAATTTGAGGAACCTTCCGAACGACTAGCCGGAGGAACTGTATCGGCCTCTTCATCGGCCGATTCGATTCAGTTACCAATATTGCTTGGTGGTTCATCGTCCTATGGTACTGTGCCGGTTCGATTAGCCGTTAGCGCCAATCCAATCGCAGGCGCTTGCGACGATGTCGTCGGCGAGGTGGAAGACTTTACTGCGTATTTGAGTCCACCGCAGGTGATTGACGGCTATCAACTTAATATCGGTGCTAATGCGGATTCTGAACTTATCGGAAAATTTAAAATAGGTTCGCTTGAGAGCCCGGTATTGTTTTATCCAAGCGATGGCTTTAAGAATCTTGCAGGATCAAATCTCTTAAACGATGCCGGATACACTTTATGGGCATTTGCCGGAGAGTCCTATTCTGTGAATTTTTCTGTTTTTAGATTTTCAGAGTCTGCTATTCTGGCTTCCTATATAGAACATTTTAGCGTATGGATAGATTTTGATGCCAATAAAGTATTTGACGCCGATGAATTAGTTTTTCAGGGAAGCGGACAGGATTCAGCCGTTGGTTACATAAAAATACCTGCGTTTATAACGCCCGCTGATTCGAGGATGCGTGTCCTCATGAGTCGCGGTACGCCTGTCATGGATCCTTACGTTACACCGGATTATGGTGAAGTTGCTGATTATAATGTTCGTTTTTTTGCAAATCCGCTAACAGCCGATGGATACAAAGCGCCGCGTGGAAATTGTTGGCATACTTATGTTACACTGCCCGAATATTTGATAACGGATTCAATTACTATCGGCTCATTGACCATGCAAACAGGTCGCATAAAGGACGGTGGATATCATGATCTCATGGCAGCCTCCACACTAACGGTTCCTTTGAATTCAACGCAAGCCTCTGTGCGTTTGACGCCATTCATAGATCCCAATTTGCAAGCCGTAGACTCGGTGCATTATAATATTTGGGTGGATTACAATGGCGATAAAGATTTTAATGATGCCGGTGAGCATGCATTTTATCACTACGGGAGATCCAAAGCCAACGGGGTTTTAACGATACCCGTCGGTCTTGCAGCTGGCTTAAGTACACGTATGCGCCTCAGTATAAGTTATTTCCAAAATCATGTTAATGCGGATTCTCTGGTTGCGTTTGGTCAGATCATGGATTTAGGTTTTGCGATTCAGGCACCGTTCACACGCTCAACACCTTTGGTTAATATTAATCTCAATGAGGATTTTGGAACAGCGACGGCGGTGATTCTAAAAAATGGTCTCTCAGGAAATACCACGGGACTTTCTTTTAATGCGTCAGCTTTATCCGGAGGCGTCACCGTCAATCGGAGCGTGGACACCATTCGTATCGCGAGCGTAGCCGATTTTAACGGTCAAGTCAAAATCGCGATGACAACTTCGGACGGTAGCTATACACTGTACGACACGATCACCGTCACCGTCAACCCCGTCAATGATGCGCCGTATGTTAGCGCGGGTGTTCGTGATACAATGCTTAACGAGGACGTACCGAAAACTTTTCTGATGCGCATGAGTGATCATTTTTCGGATGTGGATCAGGATGCGCTTACGATTCAATCGAATGTGTTGTCGGGTAGCGCGCAGATCACAGTAAGCGATGATTCTCTGTATATTGAACCGGCGATAAATTTCAACGGAGATGTGGTCGTCGAACTTATGGCGTCGGATGGCGATTTGTCCGTATCGGATACGTTTATTGTGCAAGTGACTCCCATACAAGACGCCCCGTATCGTGTGACAGCGTTGCGCGATACGTCATTTAATGAAGATGTGAGTAATCAGTTGGTTACTAAACTCACATCATATTTTTCCGATCCGGATAATGATCTTCTGACGTACAACGTACTGATAGTATCCGGTATCGTATCGGCACGTATAGGTCAGGACTCTCTGTACATCACTGCACAAGCCGATGCTACGGGTCCAAGCTCACTGCGCATTTCGGCCACAGACGGAAATACATCCGTGTATGACACGATCACCGTCACGGTGACGCCCGTCAATGATGCACCGCTATTAGCCTTAGCTTTGCGTGATACGACATTGTCACAGACTTTTACGCGGGCGTTTATTGAAAAGCTGACCGATAATTTTACCGACGTGGATAATGGCACGCTACAGTATTCGGTTACATCGCTGACGAGCGGGCTGACCGCTTCGCTGGGCAATGACTCGATCTATGTTACCGGTTCTAATCTGGCTACCGGCACGGCTAAAATCGCCGTACAAGCCAGTGACGGATCATTAACGGCTAACGACACATTACAGATAACGATCATCGACGTGACTGCACCATCGGGTTTTGTTGCAGCATTGGCATCACCATTGCTTCCGCGCGTTCGCTTTACGGTCGGCGGTAATGAAATATTGAATAGCGCCGCATTAACGGTCAATAATGCGTCGGTCACGCTTACCAAGCGGGACAGCAAACGTTATTCCGGTCAATACGATCTCACGACGCTGCCGACGTCACTCACCGTGGTTGGCACGGTCACGGATTTGGGTAATAACGTGAGTCCGGCGATCAATCGTACGATTCAGGTGAGCACGCTCAGCAAACCGCTGGCGATCCATGGTTTCGAACTCGCACGGGTTTCAGGGGCAAAAGAGAGTATCGTACTGGTAAGCGAAGAAGAAATCGGCATGAATAAATCAGATGCGACAATGCAAGCCGTGACGATCAGTTTTGATGAAACGATGACGATTCGTCTGTCCGCGCCTGTACAACATCGGGACAAAGGCCGGTATCGCATCGTGCGGTGGACGGATGAAGAAAAATATCCCGACTATTCGATGATTTCCGTCTGGCAGGAATGCACGATGCAATACAAAGCTGGCGTGGTCATAACGACGATAGAAAAGTCCGGCACGTATGCGTTGGTCTACGATTCCGAAGCCGAGGTATTGCCGACGGAGTTTGTGCTCAATCAAAATTATCCCAACCCGTTTAACCCGACGACGACGATTCGTTACGATATTGCGGTGTCAGGGCAAGTGTCGCTTATCGTCTATAATCTGCTCGGGCAAAAGGTGCGTACGCTGATCAATGGTTATGCGCCGCAAGGAACGTATCGTTTGCAATGGGATGGTAATAATGATATGGGCCAACGCGTTTCATCCGGTGTGTATCTTTACCGCCTGGAATCCGGAGGAAAACGATTCACTAAGCGTATGATGTTCTTGAAATAGTGAATGTTTAGTACGGTTCACGTTTGAAGGCATGAGGTTTCCTGTAAAAAACCTTTGGATTCAGATGGTTTATAAAAAGCAGAGGAAAAATGAAGTGGTTTAAGAGATTAGTGTTTTTGAGTATGGTGTTATTTTTCGGATTATCACTGCAAGCGCAAGAGGATGGGGAAAGCAACGATGCCGGACATCCTAAAACAAAATTCGGAATCGGTATTTCGATTGGAACGAATACGCACCGGTTTGGTGATGATGAAGATTACAAATTCTACAAAACCGGGGCGGTTATGGGTATTTATGTGCCCATTAATATCAATGGCAAGTGGCGCATGGAACCGGAAGTAAGTTTTAATACGATGTCCGGTAAAATAAATAGTGAAGAAGGAATTTATTCTTATTCATCCAGCTCGACGTTGAAAATATCACGATATGGCGTGGGTGTTCTTTACCGCAAAAAACGAGAACAGACAGAAACCTATCTTGGCGTACGCTTTGGTAAAGCCTTTGTAGAAGACAAAAGTAGCTCTTCGTACGAAGAACCTGGTTATGAGAATGCCCGTAGTGAAAAACGGAATAGATCCGACTTGTATCTCGGACCGGTGGCGGGTGGTGAATATTATTTTTCTCCTTTTTTTAGTATTGGCGGCGAAGCGCAGGTGATCTATACGAAAGTCGGTCGAACTTATGGTGATGAATACGAGGATGATGAAGACGGTAATATTGACTTCGATGTTCATGCGTGGGATACACGTGCTCATTTGTTTGTCCGATGGTATTTTTAAAGCATGGGATTATCGTGAACGGATTCTTTTTATTAAGAATAAATTAACCCACTCTCAATGAGAACCGGCGGCGTGAACGGGTAGTAACCTCAGTAACGCCGTTTTTTTTATTACCGATGAAAAAACCACATTGTCATGCAGTAGTGTTTCGAAAGGATTAACTCTAAATTATCAGAGCAAATTTTATGAAAATAGCAAAATAAGCAGGCAACATGGATTTACAATCACCGATGATACAGACGATACTGGTTATTGCCTCGGGCCTTTTGATGATAGGATTGATACTGACGCTGATTGTTAGTTTTACCGGGTAAGTTGAGTTATGTGCGACTCATTTACCGAAATACCCAAATCCGTTTCAATCATCGCGACACGTTTTAATATTTGCGTGATCAAATCCATCCAAGCATCATGTATAGCGTCGGAACAATGATTATCCGACGACTCTTTTATAGCCGACAACAAAGCGTTCCCCACGTTACGAAAATTGATTACATGTAATCCCAGCATGTGACCCTTTTCTATCACCGCATACAATTCATGCCAGGCTCCTTGAGCGTTGGTCGCATTTTTGATCAGGAGCTTCATAAGATGATCAAAATGTTTTTGTTGTTGATCTGAGCAGAACGGCGTGAGGTGTAAAAACCGCTCATCCAATACGGTCAATCGATTAAAAAATAGAGACGGTACGTTTTTTTTCTCTGCAAATCGCGCGTAGCTGGACAAGATTCTTAATACTTTATCTTCGGATGTCAGGAGAGCGGAGGTTATTACCATGTTTTCTTTGATGGAATAATTAATGGGATAAAAATACGTTTCTTTGGGCAGAGTATAAAAAAGAGTGGTGCGGTCGGTAAACTACATGAACATGCAGGACTGCAAATCCCGGATACGGCACATGAATATAAAAATCATCAAACTATTCCCGGCTGGCTCTTGCACTTTTGATGCCTGCGTGTTATGTTGTCCCGATGTAGCAGATTAGACAGGTAAAGTCATGTTATTCATTCTTGGAAAGGTGTTAATGTTATATGGCCGCTGAATCGGTCTTGAATCTGGACGAAGTAACGATCCGCTTAGCCGGTGACTCCGGTGATGGTATGCAGCTTGTCGGTACGGAATTGACGAATGCATCGGCGTTGCTCGGTAACGATGTCGGCACACTGCCGGATTACCCCGCGGAAATTCGTGCACCCGCCGGTACATTGCCCGGTGTGAGTGGTTTCCAATTGCACATCGGAAGTTTTGATATCCATACGCCCGGCGATGAAGTGGACGTCCTAGTCGCGATGAATCCCGCCGCGCTTAAAGCCAATATCAAATCCCTCAAACCCAACGGCGTATTGATCGTCAATGCGGAATCGTTTGGCGAACGCGATCTGAAACTGGCCAACTGTGCGACCAATCCGCTCGAGGACGGTACGGTGGACGGTTATCAGCTTTTTAGAGTGGATATGTCGTCTCATACCAAAGCGGCGCTCAAAGATACGGGGCTTGATCACAAATCCATGGAGCGTTGCAAAAATTTTTTTTCACTCGGCATGATAGCCTGGTTGTACAATCGTCCGATGGACGGTACGATCAAATTTCTTAAAGAAAAATTTGCCAAAAAGCCTTTACTCGCCGAGTCCAATATCCTCGCTATGAAAGCGGGTTATGCGTATTGCGAAGCGACAGAAGCCTTTGCTAATTCGTATGAAATCCCTCCGGCCAAGTTACCCGCCGGAAAATATCGCAATATCAGCGGAAACGAAGCGATCGCTTTAGGTTTTGTAGCGGCTTCTCAAAAATCGGGATTGGAATTGTTTTTAGGTTCGTACCCGATCACGCCGGCCAGCGATATTTTGCACGGTCTTGCGAAGTATAAAAATTTTGGCGTTAAAACGTTTCAGGCCGAAGATGAAATCGCGGCGATATGCGCAGCGATCGGCGCTTCATTTGCCGGTGAACTTGGCATCACGAGTACGTCCGGCCCCGGTGTCTGTCTCAAAAGCGAAGCTATAGGTCTTGCCGTGATGACCGAGCTTCCGCTGGTCGTGATCAATGTACAACGCGCCGGTCCGAGCACAGGGCTTCCTACCAAAACCGAACAGTCCGATCTTTTGCAAGCGATGTTTGGACGTAACGGTGAATCGCCCGTGCCCATCATTGCGGCTTCGCGTCCGGCCGATTGTTTTGAATGCGCCTACGAAGCAGCACGCATTGCAGTCAAATATATGACGCCGGTATTTCTGCTCGCCGACGGATATATCGGTAATGGCGCCGAACCGTGGCTCATTCCCGATTCCGATAAACTCAACGAATTTTCTGCGCATCGGACGTTCACCGGTGAAAAGTTTACGCCGTATGTTCGCGATGAAAAAACGCTTGCACGCCCGTGGATTGTACCGGGTACGCCGGGATTCGAACATCGTATCGGCGGCTTGGAGAAAAAAAATATCGCCGGTACGGTCAATTACGAACCGGAAAATCATGATTATATGGTGCGCATTCGCGGCGAAAAAGTGAAACGTATCGCGCAGGAGTGGAATCCGTTATCAATAGACGGACCGGACTCGGGTGATCTTTTGGTGATCGGTTGGGGCGGTACCTACGGCGCAATTCGTACAGCCGTTGATCGAAGCCGCGAAAAAGGATTGAGCGTGTCCCGTATTCATCTGCGTTGGATCAATCCGTTTCCGCAAGATCTTGGCGCGATTCTCAAACGATTCAAACATGTACTGATTCCTGAAATCAATCTCGGCCAACTCCGCATGTTGATCCGTGCGGAATATCTCGTGGATGCGATCGGACTCAATAAGGTGACCGGTCAGCCGTTTAGCGTACGTGAAATCGAAAATAAAATTACGGAAATTTTAAAGAAATAATTTTTCTGCCCGATCGTTGTTAATAACGTCGCGGTGCAGAGTTAAGAAAAAGAAGCAGGTTTATACGATGGTACAGGATATCAAACCCGTTTACGCAAAAAAAGATTTTGAATCCGATCAGGAAATTCGCTGGTGCCCGGGATGCGGCGACTACTCCATCTTGGCACAAGTACAGCGTACCTTGCCGGAATTTCAAACACAAAAAGAAAAATATGTATTTGTGTCGGGCATCGGTTGTTCCAGCCGCTTTCCGTATTATATGAATACCTACGGATTTCACTCGATTCACGGGCGCGCGCCCGCGATTGCAACCGGCATCAAAGCCGCCAATCCGGAACTGACCGTGTTTGTCATCAGCGGCGACGGGGATTCGCTGTCCATCGGCGGTAACCATTTTCTGCACGTTTTGCGACGTAATTTGGATATCAATTATCTGCTGTTTAATAACCGGATTTATGGATTGACCAAAGGTCAATATTCGCCGACTTCCGAAACGGGCAAAATTACCAAATCCACGCCGATGGGCTCACTGGAACATCCGCTTAATCCTTTATCCGTAGCACTCGGTGCCGGAGCGACATTCGTAGCACGCGCGATGGATCGTGATCCCAAAGGACTTCAGGATGTGATTCGCGCGGCGATCAAACACCGCGGTACGTCGTTCGTCGAAGTATACCAAAATTGCAATATATTCAACGACGGCGCGTTTGAACATTTAACGGAAAAAGACACCAAACCCGATAATACGATATGGCTTGAGCATGGCAAACCGCTTGTGTTTGGTGCCAAAAAAAATAAAGGGATTCGCCTTGACGGATTCAAACCCGTTGTTGTCAATCTGGAAGACGGTTCGAGCTCTGTCAACGATCTGCTCGTGCACGATATGCACAATACGGATCCGGTGATGGCATTTATATACAGCCAGATGACCGAAGCGCCGGGACTTCCTACACCGATCGGTGTTTTCCGCAGCATACAAAAAAGTTGTTATGAGGAAGATATGCGTACTCAGATCGCCTTGGCTAAAGACAAAATGGGACCCGGTGATCTGAAAAAACTTTTGCATAAAGGCGATACGTGGACGGTCGAATAACGACCCCCGTGGGCTTTGGGATTTTGAAAAGGAGAGTTGATCATGAAAAAAGGAAAAATTAGCATAACGTTAGCCGGTCTTTGTTTTTTGTCGTTTACCGGTTGCGGCAAATCGGAATGGGTGACATTTTCCGATACTAAAAAAGATCAAATCACTTCCATCGTCGAGAGCGGTGCGTCCATTTGGTATGGTACGCGCACCGGTCTTGTACAGTTTGACAAAGCCACCGAAAAACGTAAAGTCTATACCGTCAATAACGGCCTGCCGGATAACGATATCAAATATGTGACCCGCGATGTAAAAGGTAAAATATGGATCGGTACGAACCTTGGTTTGTCTTCTTTTGACGGTCAAAACTGGGACGTTTATTCCACCGCCGAATCGAAATTGCCCGGCGATTTGATCAATGGTATCGCGTTTGAGAATACGACAGTGTGGGCGGCAACGGGCGGAGGACTTGGGCGCTTCGACGGCACCGAATGGACGCCGTACACCCATACCAATTCCGGTCTTTTGGATGACGTGGCTCAATGCGTTGTCGTGGATGCAGCCGGAAATAAATGGATCGGCACACAAGACGGCGGCGTATTCAAATTTAAAGACACGACATGGGTTGGTTACGATACGACGTCCTATAGCCCTATCAAAATGCCGGTGGTCAATATCAAAAGTATTGCGATCGAAAAATCAGGCATCATATGGCTTGGTTCGGCGCGCGGTCTGATGCGATTTGATGGAAAAAAAATAGAACTGTATAATACGACGAACTCCGGCATTCCGGATAATCTTATTCGGGGTTTGGCGATTGACGGCACCGGGAACAAATGGATCGCTACGACCAAAGGCCTTGTCAAGTTTGACGGGACAAAGTGGACTACATATACTATTGCCAATTCGAAACTACCGGCGGATCGTGTGACGGCAGTTTTCGTCGGCGATAAAGATCATATTTGGGTGGGCTGCGAAGGCTGGGGACTCACGGTATTCAGAGAAACCGGCGTGACATTGACAGAAGAGTAATGCGATGATACCTCTCTCAGAACGCGAATACATTGTGTTACGCAAAATCGTTCAATCGTTTATCGAAAACGGAACGCCGATAGGTTCACGCACGTTGTCCAAAATTTTGCCGTGGGAATTGAGTGCGGCGACGATACGTAACATTATGGCGGATCTGGAAGACAAGGGCTTACTTACGCATCCGCACACATCGGCCGGTCGTATTCCTACGGATCGAGCATACCGCGCGTATGTGGATGCGATGGCGGGGCCGATATCGTTACCGGCTGAAGACATGGCGACAATATCGGATGCCGTACTGGCGCTCGCACGTGACATTTCGCGCATACAAGACGGTGTTGATGAGATTTTATATCACTCCTCCAGAGCCTTGGCCAAAATTTCTAACGAACTCGGCATTATCCTCGCACCCCAATTTCATCAGAGCGTATTTGATCGAATGCGGTTTTCGGAAGTTGCACACGACCGGGTATTGATCGAACTTTCCCTGCGTAGCGGATTTGTCAAAACGGTTATTCTGGATGTGCGTGACAGTTTGTCGCGTGAACACTTGCACGAGATCAGCTTGGCCATCAACGAACGCCTGAGCGGTCTCACCGTAGATGAAATTCGCAAATCATTCGGCGAACGACTCCGGGATTTACGTTATCGTTTCAGTGACCGCCAAGAAGCGTTGGTACGTGTGTTGCTCAATTCGGCGGCGCAGTTATTTAATTTTAGCACGCGTCAGTCTGTGACGATGGCAGGAACGAATAATATTTTAGCCAAACCGGATTTTGTCGGGCGTACGGAGATGCAGACAATGTTTGCATTACTGGAGGAAAAAGAGCGCGTAGCGGGTATCTTGGCCGAGCGTTCGTCGGACCGCGTAACAGTGACGATCGGGGAAGAGAATGGTGTATCTTCGATCAACGGTTGCAGCATCATCACGGCGCCTTACCGTATGGGTGAAGGCACCGGAACCGTGGGCATCATCGGTCCTAAACGTATGCCGTATGAAAAACTAATTCCGCTCGTCGAACATACAGCCCGTGTATTGGATAAAGCTTTTTCAATTTAAACTAATAACTATTTCACCAACTAATTAAAACACGTTTTTAAAACTATGTCTGACAGTCCGTCTCCCGTATCCGAAGAAACACCCGTCGTAGAAAATACGACCGCTAATGAAACCGTAGCATCCGCGTCGGAAGATCTGGATGCAATGGAAAAACCTGCCGAGGAACAAGCTAAAATAGAAACCCCGGATTATGAAACCCAGATCGCTGCGCTGAAAGATCAACTGGTGCGTGCGCTGGCGGATCATGATAATTTCAGAAAACGTAAAGCCAAAGAATTTCAGGAACTCATCCTGACCGCCAATGAACGGTTGTTGACGGATATTCTTCCTGTGCTGGATGATATGGAACGCGCAATGAAAGCAGCAAAAGATGTACCTACGGATGATCCCAAGGTGCAGCAATTTGTACAAGGCTTTGAATTTATCTATAAAAAGACGATTAAGATACTGACGGAAAAAGGTTTAAAGCCTATGGAGTCGGTCGGAAAAATATTGGATCCCAATCTGCACGATGCATTGATGCAGCTGGATATGCCGGACAAAGAATCCAATACCATCGTGGACGAGCATGAAAAAGGTTATTATCTCAACGATAAAGTCATTCGTCATGCCAAAGTGATCGTCAGTAAAAAACCGGAATAAGTTTTTTATTCGATATTCGCCCTCGTAGCTCAGCTGGATAGAGCAGCGGTTTCCTAAACCGTTGGTCGCACGTTCAAATCGTGTCGAGGGTACAATCAGCAGAAGATCAATGGTCGTCACGCCAACGGCGTGATCGAGGGTACAATCAGCAGAAGATCAATGGTCGTCACGCCAACGGCGTG
>JABWCP010000046.1 GCA_013360215.1 bacterium
TACGATCGGTCCGGTGGTCGTCGAACATCTCCGTAAAATCACCAAACTTCCGCTGGATGTTCATCTTATGATCGTCGAACCCGAAAAATATATCACCGCTTTTCGTGATGCCGGCGCCGATATCATATCTGTACATCAGGAAGCGTGCCCTCATCTGCATCGCACACTCCAGCAAATACGCCAATCCGGGGCTAAAGCCGGCGTGGTGCTCAATCCGTCCACTTCGCACGACACGCTGCAGTGCGTACTTGATGATGTGGACTTGATCCTTGTTATGTCCGTTAATCCGGGATTTGGCGGTCAAAAATTTATTCCCCAAGCGGCACATAAAATACGCGCATTGCGAAATATGCTGGGCTCACGTAAGGTGTTTATAGAAGTGGATGGCGGAATAAATAATGAAACAGGATTGCAAGTTATTCAAGCCGGTGCGGATGTGCTGGTAGCCGGTTCGTATGTATTCGGCGCAGAAAATCCAAAGTCCAGAATACAATCGCTAAAACAACTACACGCTTCAACAACCGGCGTTTAATTTTTGAGCCGATCAAAACAAGTATTTTATAATTTTTAAAAATACGTTCTACGCTTAAGGGTATAATTTATGATGCCTTTGCCTCCGTTTGAATTTGCAGCGCCCGCGACATTAGATGAGGCCGCCAAATTATTGGATCAGCATAAATCGCATGCCAAAATTTTGGCCGGCGGTACGGATCTCATTCCGAGCATGAAAAACAAATTGTTTGAACCGCAAGTGCTGATCGGCATCGGTAATATTCCCGAGATGAAAAAAATCGAGTACGATCCTCAAAAAGGACTCACTCTCGGCAGTTTGGTAACCATCACGGATATCGGCCATCACCCGCATATCACCACTCATTATCCCGTTCTTTCCGATGCGGCACGTAAAATTGCAACTCCGCTTTTACAAAACAAAGGCACGATCGGCGGCAATATTCTTCTCGACACGCGTTGTTATTATTATAATCAATCGCATTTCTGGCGTAAGGCCATCAATAATTGTCTGAAAAAAGAAGGCGATGTATGCCGTGTCGCTCCGAGCGGTCATCGCTGTTATGCGATTTCTTCAAGCGATACTGTACCGGTATTGTACGCGATGAATGCGTCGGTAACACTGGTCCATGCGCACGGTCAACGCACCGTACCGCTGCGCGCGTTTTATGAAAACGACGGAATGAAGTTTAACAAATTGGAACCCGGCGAAATATTATCTCAAGTGCATATACCGGTGTTACCAAAAGGGTTTCGCGGTGCTTACATGAAACTGCGCCGCCGACAGACCATTGACTACCCCATGCTCGGTGTTATGATCGGTTTGCAAATGGATGATAAAAATATTTGCCGCGATGCGCAGATTGTTTTAGGCGCCGTATTTTCTATGCCCTACGAAGTCAAAGCCGCGCAGGACATGCTCACCGGTCAAACCATTACCGAAGACCTGATCGAAAAAGTCGCTGACATCGCACACCAGGAGGCCAAACCTCTGGATTTGACCAATTTCCGACCGGCCTATCGAAAACGTATGGTTCGCGTTTTTGTTAAACGTATTTTGAATGTTTTGACACAAAAAAACACCTACGTGGAAGAAATTTTAGCTTAGTTTTTTGAATCACATATAAGATCTATGAATATTCTCGTTATAGGGTCCGGCGGACGTGAACATGCTTTGGTTTGGAAAATCGCCCAATCGCCGCGTGTTAAAAAAATCTATTGTGCTAACGGCAACGCCGGCATACGATCGTTAGCCGAATGTATTGCCATTAAGCCGGAAGACATTCATGCACTCGCTGATTTTGCCGCATCTCACACAATTGATTTGACTGTCGTCGGTTCAGAAACTCCGCTCACACTGGGTATTGTTGACCTTTTTGAATCACGCGGACTTAAGATTTTCGGACCCTCCGCCAAAGCGGCCGAAATCGAAGGCAGTAAAGCCTTTTCCAAACAATTGATGAAAAAATACGGTATTCCTACCGCAGCCTTTGAAACATTTGATAACGCCGATCAAGCGAGATCATGGATACGATCTTACGACAAACCCTGCGTCGTAAAAACAGATGGATTAGCGGCCGGGAAAGGCGCTATCGTCTGCATGAGCACGTCCGAAGCGCTTGACGCGGTGGATCAAATCATGTCGGGCAAACAATTTGGTTCCGCCGGATCACAAATCGTCGTTGAAGCATTTATGGAGGGTGAAGAAGCTTCTATTTTTGCCGTAACGGATGGAACGGGTTACGTCGTACTTCCGGCCGCACAAGACCATAAACGCGCACTGGACGGAGATCTCGGAAAAAATACCGGCGGTATGGGCGCCTACGCACCGGCACCCGTCGCCACCCATGTGGTGATCGAACGTACCAAAAAAGAAATTATCGAACCCACACTGGCCGCTATGGCCCATGAAGGTCGAACGTATAAAGGTGTGTTATATTGCGGCATCATGGTGACTCCCGATGGTCCCAAAGTGGTCGAGTTTAATTGCCGTTTTGGCGATCCCGAATGCCAAGTTTTGATGATGCTGATCTCATCCGATATCGTCGATCTTTTCCAATCTGTCGCGGATAACAATCTTGATCCGTCCGCCGTAACCATAAGCGATGCCCATGCAGCTTGTGTCGTAATGGCCTCCGGCGGCTACCCGGACGCGTACGCCAAAGGAAAAATCGTCAACGGATTACATACGCCATTACCTGAAAATTGTGCGGTATTTCATGCGGGAACGGATTGGAATGGAAACAACATTATCACCAATGGCGGCAGAGTCTTAGGCATTTCCGCTACAGGCGCCGATCTAAAAAAAGCTTTGGATACTGCCTATACCGTAACGCGAGAAATTCATTTTGAAAATGCATTCTATCGCAAAGATATCGGACATCGTGCTCTAAAAAAATGAAACCACTATACCATATATTTTTTTGCACCATTATTGCAGCAAGTATCGGCGGAGTCATCGCGTTGGCTCAAGCACCGATGAAACTCAGTTACGGTACGGCTAACAAAGAAGTCATACCTGTTTTCACGGGTGATCAGGAATACGTTTCTATTAAAGAAGTGATCGCACTGCTGGATGCCGGTTTTTTTGAAAATACCGCCAAAAAGAAAATGGTGTTTACTTCCAATCAGCACCAATTTAAAGTCACAGGTTTAAATGCGTTTGTCGTCGTAGATGAAAAAACAACCTTACAAATGCCGGTTATCACGCAGTACATAGATGGCGCTATCTTTGTTCCGGCTGTTTATTTTTTTAGCGCTATCAATGCATATCTCTCTACGCCGGTCGTCATCAATGGCGAAAAAATAATCGCAAAATCCGCACCGGCAATCAAAGATACGATTAAAACCTCGGCTGTCAGTATTTCCCCAAACCTGAAAGACGTTATTTTCGAAAAGAAGAAAAACGGTCTTTTGATGCGCATCAAAACGGACGGGCGCTTTCAATCGTCAGACGTTGAAATTTGGCGTAATAAAAACTGGTTATACGTGACGGTCTCCGGCGGGTATCATTCGGACTTGTTGGCCAAAGACATCAAACTATCCGAACAGTACAAACTGATCAAAGAAGCGTTGATATTTCAGCATAAAAACTCGACACAGTTTTCATTTCAGCTTAATTCCGATATTGCCGGTTACGATATCTCCGTGGATGATAAGAAGGATGAGATTTACGTCGCATGGCGCATTCATCAAAGCAGCGATCTGGAGTTTGACAATGGCGGATCAGGGACCGGTGCGATTGATAAAGACCAATGGAAGATCAATAAAATTGTGATTGATGCCGGCCATGGTGGCAAAGATCATGGCGCTTCGGGCAAAGGTGGGACGAAAGAAAAAGATATTACGTTGAACATTGCCCTCAAAGTGGGTAAGATCATTGAAGAGCGGCTAAAAATCCCTGTCGAATACACACGTGATACGGATACGTACATCACGCTTAAAGGACGTACGCAATTCGCCAATCAAAAGAACGCTAAATTATTCGTCAGTATCCATTGTAACTCCAATAAAAGCCGTAAGGCCCATGGATTTGAAATCTTTTTTCTATCGCCAAGCCGCAATGCCGAAGCGTTGGCTGTCGCGCGAAAAGAAAACGAAGTGATTGATATGGAAGACGATAAACATCATTACGGCGATTTTACTGACGAAAAATTTATTCTCGCCAATATCATGCAAAGTGTTTTCGTCAAAGAAAGCGAAGAATTAGCTTCTTATGTTTCCAAAGGTATTGATAAACAAGTGGACATCACCAATCGCGGCGTAACACAAGCGCCGTTTTATGTATTGATGGGCGCCTCCATGCCTTCGATACTCGTCGAAACAGCATTCATATCCAATCCGGACGAAGAAAAATTCCTCAAATCGGAAGCAGGTCAGAAAAAACTTTCCGAAGGTATCGTGGACGGCATCAAAACGTTCATTGATATATACGAGCGAAGCAACTGATCTTTCTCACCTAACCGCCAAGCCCTGCCTTCATAAAATCAATCTTAACAATATACCGTATTTATGGTATTGTGAAGCCTACGTAGATATGCGTATGTTAGCGCTGAATGATGGTAATTGGTTCTTATCATCGAAAAAATACAACTCTCGAATAAAATAGTTTGTGCAAACTCACATGACGCAGTCAACACCTGTATTATCGGAAGCGCTACGTAAACATTTATCCATTGCGGCTAATGAAAAAAACCGTGAACTAGGAATGAAATATTATTCTGAAAATATGGATGACTACGATTTTCTAGGATATAACAATGAAAATGATCACGTGGCTTTCGTTTTTCGTTGCCGTCGTTCATTTTCGTCGCTAACACTTAAAGTTCCCCGCAAACAAAGAACAGCTGAAAACTAAAACACCGTTTTTACGGTTAGCATAAATCCCTCTCAAATCCCGATGTATAACACGTCGGGATTTTTTTATCAGCGGCTATACACTTTTAATACTTCAAAAAGACGATCCATGTCGCTTTTTTGATTATAAAGATAAGGAGCGACACGAATAGCGTTTCCCCGAATACTTACGTATATCTTGTTTTCTGATAATTTCTGCCCGATGTCAGACGGCATCGAAGTTGCATGACGAATGCCCAACAAATGCGGAATGCGTTCACTATCGGAAGTCGTTACCCAACCTAAACTATGTGCACTTTGCGCAGCATACGATGTCAGATCAAGCAGGCTTTCGGATATTGCTGAAACTTCCCACGTTATGATTTGACGTAATCCGGCGATGGCCATGGGCACATTGATAAAATTAGAAAACTCACCCATGTCATAGCGCCGCGCACCTTGACGAAATTTGTCCGTGTATTCGATTAACCGGGAAAAATTTTCACTGCCAAAACGATTGAGCCAAGAATATTCGATCGGAGTGCCTTCCTGCCATTTCGGATCAACATATAAATATCCCAACGAATAAGGTCCGAGCAACCATTTGTATCCTACCGAAATCAAAAAATCAGGGCGGATTTTTTCTATAGGAATCGGAAATGCGCCCAGCGATTGGCTTGCATCAATAACCAGTGCAGCCTTGGCAGAACGAGCTTTTTGCGAGACACGCTCCAAATCAATTCGGGCACCGTCCGTCCAGTGGCAATTAGGAACGGCTACTACGGCTGTTTTTTCATCAATATTCTCACAGATGGCTTCCGTCCAATTCAGCTTATTAGTTCTATGTACGACCCGTAGCGCTGCACCGCAATCTTTTGCTTTATAATACCATGCGTAATAATTCGACGGAAACTCTTCGTGCAAAACCACGATATTTTGGTCCGAACGCACCGTTATGTTTTTTGCCGCTATCGCCATGCCATAACTTACTGAAGGAATGATCGCCATATCATCCGATGCTACGCCGACAACCTGAGCGATAAGCCCGCGTAGCGTCTCGCCATCTTCAAACCAATGTTGTGGCGTATAATTCCATGGTGACGATTTGGCACGTACCGATTGTAAACCGATTTCGGTCATAGCGCGAAGTTGTGGAGCAAAAAACGCATGATTGAGAAAGGTCACCTCATCAGGGATATCAAAAAGATGCTTTTGCAGCGGTAGTTTTTTGGTCATAATATTTCCAAATGATTTTTATAAAAATGTCCCAAAAGTTCTAATACGTACCCGTTAAATAAAAACGGAATAAAATATTTCACTTTTGGGACAATCGTTATTCGTAAATATAAAACTATTTACCGAACACCTCTTTAAAAAGCGCTGCCATATCCGCCCATGAATCGGCGTCAGCCTTAGCATTATAAGCTAAAGGTAAATTGAATTTTTTACCCAGTGAATCAACCGCCGGGTTGGTAAAGCCGTGTACGGCACCGTCATAGGATTTGAATGCATAGTTGACTTTAGCTGCATCCATTTCTTTTTTGAAACCTTCGATATCTTTTTCAGAAACAAATTTATCGGCAGCGCCATTACATACCAGGACACGACTTTTCACTACCCCCTCTTTCGCCGGTTCTGCTGCACCCAGGCTTCCGTGAAAACTCACGACCGCTTTCATATCAATACCCTGACGGGCCATATTGAGTACTACGCCGCCGCCAAAACAATATCCGATAGCCGCGATATGGGATGCGTCCACATTAGGATTATTCTTCAATGTTTCGACCGCTTTTTCAAAACGTGCTTTAGCGCCTTTGAAGTTCTTCATGGTTTCGGATGCAAATTTTCCGGCGTCTTGCGGATGCTCTGCTTTTTTTCCATCGCCGTACATATCTACCGCTAAAGCCACATATCCCATTTCAGCAAGCATTTTAGCGCGTTGACGGGCATATTCATTGTGACCCCACCACTCATGCACGACGATCACACCGGGACGTTTGCCCGTTTGCGCTGCATCATAGGCGATAAAACCTTTCATGGTAATATTATCCGCCGCATAACTGATCTCTTCACCCGTAATGTTTTTAGCCGCGACGGTCGTTGCTTCCGCTTTTGCCGGTTCTTTTTTGGCCGGTTGACAGCTCATCAAAACAGCCAAAGCCATGACGGCGATACGATGGATTCTCATACGCGCACTCCTTGTGTTAGGGTTAATATTTTAACAGAGAAACTGTAAAACCTATAAGGATTTTTTCCAAGCGTGCAATTCAAAGAGAAGATGTTGCGAGGCCAATTGATATTCGCCCTGATAAATTTCAGTGGCTTGCTTTTTGAACCCGCTTAGAGCCAGATTCAAAACGATACCGGCTATTTTATGAAAATGCGCATGCAATTCGCGAACCGTAGTGTAAAAATGATCGTCTTTGTAATCCGTTTCGATCATGTGAATCCATTTCCCAAACGCGCATTGATCATCAACGGACACTTTATCCACAGCCCACACACTATGCCCGGTTTCAATCGCCGCCATGAGACGTTCTTTCCACAGCTCGTGAGCCGCGATGGCATTTTCTATTTCTTCCAACAGCGCGTGCATCAATCAATTCTTATCCGCTTTTACGCGATCCATAAATTGATTAAAAAGATAATCGCTGTCATGCGGTCCGGGACTGGCTTCCGGATGGTACTGGACGGAAAAAAGCGGCAACTCCCGATGCCGAAATCCTTCGAGTGTGCCGTCATATAAATTGAAATGAGTCAGTTCGATTTCTTTCTCATTCAACGTTTTAGGATCAACGGTAAAACCGTGATTCTGCGAAGTAATCTCGATGATCCCTGTGGCTAAATTCTTTACGGGATGATTCGCTCCGCGATGGCCAAATTTTAATTTATATGTTTTTGCACCTAAAGCGATTCCAAGCAATTGTTGACCAAGACAAATACCGAATACCGGTTTTTTACCGATAAATTTTTTGATTTCAGGGATGACATAGTCAACGGCTTCCGGGTCGCCGGGTCCATTGGATAAAAATATTCCGTCCGGATTACTTGCCAAAATTTCATCCGCTTTTGTTTTGGAAGGAAATACTTCGACCACGCAGCCGCGTTCGACAAATTTTCTCAAAATATTTTGTTTGACGCCAAAATCATATACCGCAATTCGATACGGATGAGTTCCCGTAATATTTTCCCGGAACTGCCACATTTCCGCATTCGGTTCAGACCATTGATATTTAGTTTTACAAGTTACGGCATCCACATGGTTAGCACCTTCCATCCGCGGCGCATTTTTCACTTTTTCCAATAACCGCTGCACGCTTGTGTCCGTCGTCGAAATAATCGCACGCATCGCGCCGAAGTTGCGGATATGGCGCGTGATAGCGCGTGTATCCAAACCCTCAATGCCCATGATACCGTTCTTTTTGAGCAGGTCGGATAACGAGTGGGATGAACGCCAATTGGACGGATAATCGCAAACTTCTTTGACGATCAACGCTTTGGCTTGCGGTCCACGCGATTCAAAATCCTCGTCGCTGATCCCATAATTACCGATCAAAGGATACGTCATGACGATCATTTGGCCGTAATACGACGGATCGGAGACGATCTCCTGATAACCCGTCATGCTGGTATTAAATACGATTTCGCCGGTCGCCTCGCCATCCGCACCGAAAGACCGCGCCTCATAAAATGTGCCGTCTTCCAGCACAAGCAATGCTTTGCTTTTGTTTGAATTCACCTTATATCCTCTGTAATATTTTTTTTGCAATGTTGGGGTAATCGGTAATCAATCCGTCCACACCGAGATCGATCATGCGCTGCATTTCTTTTTCATCATTGACCGTCCAGGGATATACTGCGCAACGCGCTTCCCAGGCTCGCTCCATCAGCAATGCATTGACACCGACGGAATTGGGATGCCATGAATCTACAACAAGCCCTTTAGCTAAGCGATGATTGAGGTTGGGCAACCGTTTTTCATAAATAAAACCCATGCGCATGTCGGGATCAATGCGTTGGCATTTTTTGACGACAAGGGGATTGAATGACGAAATCACCACTTGTTTGCGCATATGCATATTGTATATCAAATCAATGACCCGTTCTTCGATTTTTCCGCGCAAGGGCATTTCGCTTTTGATTTCGATATTTACAAAAACAGGTTTACCTTGAAAAACCGTCAACACTTCCTTCAGCGTAGGGATGCCTGTTTGAACACGGTCCGATCGCAACGTAAGTTTTTTCAACTCTTCCAATGTTTTGGTTCGCACCATGCCGCGCCCTGTAGTCGTAAGCCGGTCTAGGCGAATATCATGAAAGACCACCAGCTCTTTATCGCGCGTCAGGCGTACATCCAGTTCGACACCGTCATACCCTTCATCCACGACAGCCTGAAAACCCGGTAACGAATTTTCCGGAAACCCGGAATATGTCACACCGCGGTGCGCCATGATCATGATATGCTTCGGAGCGATCACGTATTTTTGCCTTCGATGACTTTTTGATAATAATCTATGTACTGTTGCACGACACGGTCCGTACCGAAATTATCAACAACCCGTTGGCGTGCGTTGGCGCGAAATCGCTGGTACAATTCCTGATCCGTAAGTATTTTGACCACATCCGCAGCCATCGCATCGACATCGCCGATTTTTTCGAGATAACCGGTTTCGTTGTGAATATTCACTTCCGAAAGTCCGCCGGCATTGGAGGTGACACAGGGTACACCCGCCGCCATGGCTTCCAGTGCGGCCAAGCCAAAACTTTCTTCTTCGCTTGGTAAAAGAAAAACATGCGCACAACAAATCAATTCAGCAACCGCTTCTTGTTTACCCAGAAAAACGACATGCTCATCCAATCCGAAATCTTGAACCAGCTGTTCGCACATGCGCCGCTCCGGACCGTCACCGATCAAGAGCAACTTGGCATTAATGTTTTCTCTTACTTTGGCGAAAATTTTCACCACATCACCGACACGCTTGACCGGACGAAAATTACTGATGTGCATGATCAGTTTTTCGTGATTGGGCGTGATGCGGCTCAAAAAACCATGTGAACTGTCTTCGGGTTTATCGTGGGGACGATATTTTTCCGTATCAACAAAATTGGGTATTACTTCGATTTTTCGGTTGGGCTTAAATTCGCCGTACGTGCGGTTACGCAGATATTTTGACACCGACGTAGTACCGTCGCTTTCGTCAATACTGAACTTAATCAGATTTAAAAACGAACGATCCATGCCCAGCAATGTAATATCCGTTCCGTGCAACGTCGTGACGGTTTTTAAGTCTTTGATGCGATTGTTTTTTCGGATGATCTGTTTTGCCAGATACGCGCTTGGCGCATGCGGTATGGCATAATGTACATGCAGTAAATCCAAATCCTCAAATTCCGCGACTTCAGCCATACGTGCCGCCAATGAAAGCGAATACGGCGAATGATCGAATACCGGATAATTCATCACTTCGACGGCATGAAAATAAATGCGGTCACGAAACGTATTGAGACGAAAAGGAATATCGGAGGTGATAAAATGAATATCATGGCCGCGCTTGGCAAGTTCGATGCCCAGCTCGGTCGCTACGACACCGCTGCCGCCATACGTCGGGTAACACGTTACGCCTATTTTCATATAATCAATCTACCGTTTTCTAAAAAAAACATATACGACGTATAACACAACGATCACTGGCAGACCATACTGATTGATTTCCGGTGACGCCCACTGAAACAGGTTAAGCACGATCAAAAGAAGGAGCGCTCCGATGACCGACCAACCAAAAATCTGCCACATACGTTTGCGACGCGTATCGGATGCGGCTTCGCCGGATGTTTCTTCATCTTGTATATCCGGTTGTGACGTATCTTCATTCATAATTTATCGGCTGATTTTGATGATTTTGAGTTCGAGTTCACCGGCCGGAATTTTGACTTTGGCCACATCGCCGACTTTTTTTCCGAGCAATCCTTTGGCAATAGGCGTATTCACCGATAGTTTGTTATTTTCCCAATCGGCTTCATTATCCGGAACTAACGTATAAGTCAGTTTTTCTTTGGTTTTAACATTTTGCAAATCAACGGTCGCAAGGATATATACTTTGTCAGTGGGAATTTCGTCTTCTTTGACTATGACGGCATTCATCACTTTCATTTCCATTTCATTGATTTTGCTTTGCAATAACTGCAGCTCTTCTTTGGCCGCATGATATTCCGCATTTTCTTTGAGATCCCCGTGCTCCCGCGCCACCTGGACACGATTGGCAATTTCGGGACGTTTAACATTTTTAAGATGTTGAATCTCTTCTTTGAGCTTTAATAAACCCTCGTGGGTCACATAGAACTTGGACATTCGCTGACAGACTCCTTTTCGTTACGCTAAAATAGGGAATATGGATGATTGCATCGGTGTGCCGGTCACCAAAACATCTTTTTTGTCTCCGACATACACATTCACTTCGGTACGCACGCCGAAGTCGCCTACAAAATAAATTCCGGGTTCGATCGAAAAACATGTACGCGGAATAATGCGGCGATTATCTTTGGTTTCAAGATTATCAATATTGGCGCCGTTGCCATGCACTTCTTCACCGATCGAGTGGCCGGTACGGTGAATGAAATATTCTCCATAACCATGCTGGACGATATGCGCACGGCAAACATCATCGATTTTCCAACCCGGAAGCGGACGATCGGCGGCGATTTCTTCTTTTATAAAAGCGATCGCGGCATCGCGTGCGCCGACAACCACATCAAACACTTTGGCAAATTTTTCGGGTACCGTTTTGCCGACAAAACCCATCTGCGTATAATCGGCATAAACGCCGCGCGGATGATTTTTCTTGGCCCACCAATCAATGAGCACCAAATCCCCTTCATGGATTTCTTTACAATGATCTTTTGTCGGCTCATAATGCGGATCGCCGGCATTTTCATTGACAGAGCAATTTGGCAAGTCGCCCGTGGTTAACCCGCGTTCGATAAATTGGTTGTGAATAAATTGCTGTACATCGTATTCGGTGACTTTTTGGCGACCGGTTATTTTTTCACGAATAAACCCCCACACTTGCGGAATGATATCCGTCAAGGCTTTACCGGCTTCGACGTGCAATTGCAATTGCTGATCATCCCAAGTCGAATCAAAATATTGAACCAGATCGGCGGAAGAAACGATTTCGGCTTGCGTGGTTTTTCTGACCAATTCGATTGTACCGGCATCCACGATAGCCACATACGGAATGTTACATTCAGGCGAATATTCCATCGCAATTTTTTTATGCCCTGCGGTGACGGCCTTTAATCCGGCTTCAAGATCCTGCCAACTGGAAAAGATCACTTTTTCACCCGGCAACGTATCCAAAACATAACGCTCTATGCCGTGAACAAGTTTTTTGGGTGTACCTTGCGCAGGAATGTAATAAAAAAATCGGCGCTTTTGTGTCAAATGTTCCGGTATGCTCAGAATGCTAGATGCGACCGGATTGTTTTTTCTAAAACTGTACAGCAGCCACCCGTCGTACCCGTTACGCGCAATATCTTTTTGTATTCTCTCAATGCGCTCATTGATGTTACCAGTTGATTGTGCCATAATATCCTCGTTAAAAATGTCGAAATCCCGCCGGTTCTAAGATTTTACGATTGCCTGATGCATCGGTGATCACTACCGATGTGCCGGCGACGATCGTACCGATGGCGTGAATATTGGTTTTTAATATTTTCTTTGCTTTGACAAATTCCTTAGGAGACATGGTAAGTAATAACTCATAATCTTCGCCGCCATGCAATGCCCACATCATAGAATCTTTTTTCAGCACATCGCT
>JABWCP010000047.1 GCA_013360215.1 bacterium
GCCTGGTGACAATGTGAAGATCAGTGTGGAACTTATTGCGCCGATCGCTATGGAAGACGGCTTACGCTTCGCTATCCGCGAAGGTGGTCGTACCGTAGGTGCCGGTGTCGTAACCAAGATCCTCAAGTAAGAAGAAAAGATTGACCGCGGGTGTCGCCCAAAAGCAATGCCCGCGGAAAAATAAAATTAACGAGAGAATGCAAAAGTGACTGGACAAGGAATCCGAATCAAACTGAAAGCTTACGATCACAATCTGATTGATAAGTCGATTGATAAGATTATTCGCACAGCGAAAAGCTCCGGCGCCGTGATTAGCGGCCCGATTCCGCTCCCTACCGACAAGACGATTTATACGGTTCTTCGTTCGCCGCACGTGGATAAAAAGTCCCGCGAACAGTTCGAAACGCGTATTCACAAGCGTTTGATCTGCATCTTGAATGCGACGAATAAAACGATAGAAGCGTTGTCCAAACTCGAATTGCCGGCAGGCGTGGACATTGAATTGAAGGTCACTGCCAATAGCTGATCACTTGATCAAGTTAATATTGGCTAAAGTTTAGATATCAATTTGGATGGAACAGGAAAACATCCTGTTTCTTACGAGGAGTATATACATGAGCAGCGGTATGATCGGAAGAAAAATCGGAATGAGCAATATCTTCGACGAGAGCGGGAACATTATCCCGGTGACGTTGATCGAAGCGCTTCCGAACGTCGTGACGCAGATCAAGACCAAAGAAAAAGACGGTTATGAAGCGTTGCAGCTGGCCGTCGGCGACAAGCGCGGCAAGCGTACCAACAAAGCCATACAAGGCCACGCCAAAAAAGCCAACTACACGGAAAAATTTCCTGACGTGTTTCGTGAATTTGACGGCTTCAATGTCAACGATTTCACGCTCGGCGCGGAAGTGAAATTGGACATTTTTGCCGAAGGCGAAAAAGTCACCGTGATCGGCATTTCCAAAGGTAAAGGTTTTCAGGGTGTTGTAAAACGCCATGGCTTCGGCGGTATCAATGAAACCACACACGGCGCCTCGGATCGCCCCCGTTCACCGGGTTCGATCGGCGGTAGCTCGGATCCTTCCCGTGTTTTCAAAGGCATGCGCATGGCCGGCCGTATGGGTAGCGATCGCGTGACCATCAAAAACCTGAAGGTCGTTCGTCTGGATAAAGAATCCAACGTACTCTTTATCAAGGGTAGCGTGCCGGGTGCGACGAATTCGTACATTGAGATTCGCAAAAACGCGAAGTAAGAAGTTAACATTTTTGATAGAAGGCTCTGGCAATGAAGATTGAAGTCAAAAATATCAAAGGCGAAGCGACCGGTCGCAGCGTCGAATTACCGAAAGATATTTTCGGAATCGAACCTAGCGAACATGCGGTGTATGTTGCCGTGACGCACGAACTTTCGAATAAACGTCATGGTACACATAGCACGCTTGAAAAATCGGAAGTTTCCGGTACCACCAAAAAGCCGTGGAAACAAAAAGGTACGGGCGGCGCCCGCTCCGGTTCCGTCAAAACTCCGCTTTGGCCGGGCGGCGGTATCGTATTCGGTCCGCATCCGCACCTTTATAAAAAAGACACCAATGTCAAACTCAAACGTTTGGCTCGTAAGAGTGTATTGAGCATCAAAGCATCGGAAAACCGCATTGTGGTGGTTGAAGATTTTCACACCCTTTGTGCCGATCTTCCGAAGACCAAAGAAGTCTATGGCGTTTTAAATAATCTGCAATTGACGGGTGAAGTGACCGTAGATAACGGTAAACGTACTAAACCGTTTCAAAAAGTACTCGTGCTTGTTGATAAAACAGGCCTTGTCAAAGATGAAAAAAGCGCTAAGGTGTACGAAAACTTCCGCAAATCATGCCGTAATATTCCCGGACTTAAAGTTGGCGTGGTGAACAATGTTTCGACGTACGAACTGATGAATGCGGATACCATTCTTTTTCACGAGAGTGCGATCAAAAATGTCAATGCCGCATTCGGCGCTGCAGAATAAACGATAAGGACTAGAGACTGATCATGAATATCACGCAAATCAACAAAATCCTGATTCGTCCGGTGATTACCGAGAAGATGACGATTCTGCAGGACAAAAAGAAACGTAACGGCGAACCGTTGAACCAATACGGCTTCATCGTCGAAAAAACCGCTACGAAAACCGATATCAAAAAAGCGATCGAAAAACATTTTAACGTCAAAGTGAAATCCGTTCGTACGGTCAACGTCGAAGGAAAGAGCAGCGTACGTTATACCAAACGCGGTTTTGTCCAAGGCAAACGTGCCGATCGTAAAAAAGCGATAGTAACATTGGCCAAAGACAACAAAATCGAATTTGTCGAAGGCGCGTAATTACAACGAAAAGTTTAAGAAACGCCAGGAAAACCTATCTGGCATAAGTTGAGAGAAGAACATGGCAGTAAAAAATTTCAGACCGTACACGCCGAGCCGCCGTTATATTACGGTTGCGGACTTTGCGGAGATCACCAAAACGGAACCGGAAAAATCGCTCGTCGAACCCAAAAAACGGGTTGGCGGTCGTAATAATATCGGTCACACGACATCGCGTTTTCGCGGTGGCGGCCATAAACGTATGTACCGTGTCATTGACTTTAAACGTCATCGTACGGGCGTCGAAGCCAAAGTTGTTTCGATCGAATACGATCCGAACCGTAGCGCCAATATCGCATTGATCCAATATGTGGATGGACAGAAGGCGTATATTCTTGCACCCAAAGGTTTGCAAGTCGGTGAAAAAGTAATGTCCGGCGCCGAAGCCGAAATCAAACTCGGTAACGCCATGCCCCTCAAGGGAATTCCCGTGGGTACGGACGTACACAATGTCGAATTGAAGCTCGGCAAAGGCGGCCAGATGGCGCGTTCAGCCGGTGCGTTCGCCAATGTCGTCGGTCGTGAAGAAGGATATGTTCAGCTGCGTATGCCCTCGGGCGAAATACGCCGCGTTAATGAAAATTGTTTTGCTACCATCGGTCAGGTCGGCAATCTCGAACACGAAAATGTCACGCTCGGTAAAGCCGGTCGTAAACGTTGGCTCGGTCGCCGTCCTCACAACCGCGGCGTCGTTATGAATCCCGTGGATCACCCGCATGGTGGTGGTGAAGGTAAGAGCCCGCAAGGTAATCCGCACCCGGTAACGCCGTGGGGCCAACCGACGAAGGGTTATAAGACGCGTAAGAAAAATCACCCGACGAACCGGTATATCATCAAACGCCGCAAGTAATACGGCGGGATGACGCAACAACGAAGAATTTTTTGAATTAAGGAATATAAGACATGAGTCGTTCGATCAAAAAAGGTCCCTTTCTCGATGAAAATCTCATCGGCAAAGTGGAAGCTATGAATAAAAACAAAGATCGCAAAGTGATCAAGACCTGGGCCCGCGCCTGTACGATCGCGCCGGACTTTGTCGGCCATACCTTCGCCGTACATAACGGAAAAAACTTCATCCCGGTTTACGTGACGGAAAACATGGTCGGCCACAAACTTGGCGAATTCGCACCGACGCGTACATTTCGCGGTCACTCGGGCAGTAAATCCGCCGCGGCCGCCACTGCACCCAAAAAGTAAACGCGCAAATTTTAGAACTGGAGCCTGATCATGGAAGCGAAAGCAATAACGAAATATTTGAGAATCTCGCCGCGTAAAGTGCGCCGCGTTGCGGAACTTGTGCGTGGAAAAAATACGGAAGAAGCGATCAGCATTTTACACTTCACCCGTAAAAATGCCTCAGAACATATTGAAAAAACCGTGCGTTCCGCTGTGGCCAATATCATGCAGGCCAAACCGGGTGCTGATACGCACAGCTTATTTGTCAAAGAAATTTTTGTAGATGGCGGGCCGATGCTCAAACGCGGCCGTGCGGGTTCGATGGGACGCCGCTCGATGATCCGCCGTCGTACCGCCCACATCACTGTGGTCGTCGCGGAAAAAGCGTAACAGATCGTTTAACGATACAAGTTTAACGGAGGAATACTTTGGGACAGAAAACGAATCCGATCGGTTTCCGGTTGGGAGTCATCAAAACTTGGAACTCGAGCTGGTTTGATGAAAAAAACTTTGCTGACAAACTTCAGGAAGATCTCACGTTGCGTAATTATCTGCGCAAACGTCTTCCCAAAGATGCGCGCGTGACGAAAATCGCCATTGACCGCATCAAAAAGGAAACCGAAGTCATCACGATCACGATCCACACCGCACGCCCGGGTATTGTCATCGGTCGTAAAGGCAAAGATGTCGATCAACTTCGCGAAGAGCTTAAGAAAATCACCGGTAAAGAAATTCGTTTGAATATTTCCGAAATCAAAGTTCCCGAAGTGGATTCGTACCTTGTCGCGGCTGACATTGCACGTCAGATCGAAAGCCAGATTCCCTATCGCCGCGCTATGAAAAATGCGACACGCGCCGCGATGCGTATGGGCGCTGAAGGTATCCGTGTGGCTATGTCCGGTCGCCTTGGCGGCGCCGAAATGGCACGCGCCGACCGCTATGCCGAAGGCCGCGTACCGTTGCATACCTTACGTGCAGATATCGATTTTGCATATGGCACAGCTCAGACCACCTACGGCCAGATCGGCGTCAAAGTGTGGATCTGCAAAGGCGAAGTGCTGGACACGATGGAAACCAAGTAGGCTCAATCAGAGAAATTTTGCTCCAGGAGAACTGATACATGTTACAACCTAAGAAGGTTAAATTTAGAAGACATCACCGCGGCAAAATGCGCGGCAAAGCTACCCGCGGAGCGGATGTGAGCTTTGGTACCTACGGCCTCAAAGCTATGGAATGCGGATGGATCACAAGCCGTCAGATCGAAGCGGCGCGTATCGCGATGACACGCTATATCAAACGCGGCGGTAAAATTTGGATTCGTATATTTCCCGATAAACCGGTTACGAAAAAACCTTTAGAAGTACGTATGGGATCCGGTAAAGGCGCGCCTGAGTTTTGGGTCTCGGTGATCAAACCCGGCCGTGTCATGTTCGAAATCGACGGTGTGACTGAAGAGCTTGCAAAAGAAGCGTTTCGTTTGGCGGCATTCAAACTTCCGCTCAAGTCGAAATTCGTCACCCGTGGTCAAGTTCACGCGTAATTATAACCGGAAGAGACAGATATCATGAAAGCACATGAAGTACGAGGATTGCCCGTCGAAGAATTAAAGGGCATGATCAACGAAGCGGAAACCAATCTGGTCAAGATGCGCTTTACCAATGCGGTAGGCCAGCTGGAAAAGAAAACGGATCTGCGTTCGACCAAAAAAGAAATTGCCATCGTTAAAACCGTCATGCGGGAAGAAACGTTGAAAACCGAATTGGCGGAAGCGGCGAAAATACTGGAAGCCGTGGTAAGTAAACATCAGATCAAAGGTATTCCGACGCTCAAGGGTGAAAAACTCAATACCGACAAAGCGGCTTTGCGTAAAGCGGTACGTCTTTTGGAGTCCAATCCCAAACGTTCCCTTTTTGTCAAGGAATACAAAGCGCTCAAAGAGATCGCGCACGGTTAAGGAAAAACTTTAGATATAAGTATAAATCGTATTGGAGAAGCATTCCATGTCCGAACAAGCGGAAAATAAGACCACGGAAAGAAATCGCCGCAAGGTGCGTATCGGTACCGTCGTCAGCGATAAGATGAGCAAAAGCATCGTTGTCGCAATTGAGCGCAAAGTATTGCACAAGACGTACAAAAAGTATATCAAAAAGACGGCTAAGCTGATGGCGCATGACGAACAAGAGCAAGCCGGTATCGGCGATATCGTAAAAGTAATGGAAACCCGCCCGCTGAGCAAAAATAAACGTTGGCGCTTGGTGGAAGTTGTGAAAAAAGCGGATTAATTCAGGTCATTTATTAACTGGCGAGATAAGTCATGATTCAAGAGTTTACCCGATTGACGGTTGCCGATAACTCCGGCGCAAAAAAAGTGATGTGTATCCGCGTATTGGGCGGTACCTCCAAACGCTATGCTTTCCTCGGCGATGAAATCATCGTGTCTGTGAAAGATGCGATTCCCGGCGGCACAGTCAAAAAAGGCGCTGTCGCTCGCGCGGTAGTAGTCCGTGTACGCAAGGAAATGCGTCGCAAAGACGGTTCATACATCCGCTTTGACGAGAACGCAGCCGTGCTGATCAATAAAGATAAAGAACCCACCGGAACCCGTATTTTCGGGCCGGTCGCACGCGAACTTCGTGAAAAACAATTCATGAAGATTGTGTCCCTCGCGCCGGAAGTAATCTAAGCGCGAACGAATAAGCGAAACATCAAAGGTTTTACATCATGCATATCAAAAAGAATGATCTTGTCGCCGTGATCTCCGGCGTGCACAAAGGCAAACAGGGTAAAGTCCTGAAGGTCCTCACGGATACCGGTAAGGTGATCGTCGAAGGTATTAATTTACGCAAGAAACACATTAAGCCGAATCCGAAAAATCCGCAAGGCGGCATTCAGGAAAAAGAAAATGCGATTCCGGCAAGCAAAGTCATGCTTGTACATGGCGGCAAGCCGACGCGTACGGGTGCGAAAAAACTGGAAGACGGATCCAAAGTGCGCATTGCCAAAAAATCCGGCGAAGTGATCAATTAAGACGTATTATAATTTTAGAGGAACGTTAGAGCCATGGCGAAGGAAGCGAAAGAGAAAAAAGGCAAAGATAAAGCGGCAGCAACCGGCGTAGAAATACCTTCCGGAAAACGTGCGGCCGTAGGTAAAGACTACAAAGCCCGCCTCGGTGAAGAATACCGTAAACGTGTGGTTCCTGCGCTGATGAAAAAATTCAGCTATAAGAATATCATGCAAGTCCCTAAGATCGAAAAAGTCGTGATCAATATGGGCGTCGGTATGGCGACACAAGAGCCGAAACTTTTGGATGCGGCGGTCAATGATCTTTTGATCATCACGGGTCAGAAACCCACTATCCGCAAAGCGAAAAAAGCTATTTCCAATTTCAAATTACGCGAAGGCGTAGGTATCGCTTGCTTTGTCACCTTGCGTCGTGCCGCGATGTACGAATTTCTTGATCGGTTGATCAATATTGCCGTACCGCGTATTCGCGATTTCAAAGGCGTTCCTGATAAATCGTTTGACGGCCGCGGTAACTATACGTTAGGCGTCAAAGAACAGATTATTTTCCCGGAAATCGATGTTGATAAAATGGACCGCGTACGCGGTATGGACATCACCATCGTGACGTCAGCTAAAACGGACGAAGAAGCATACGAACTGCTCAAAGAGTTCGGTATGCCGTTCAAAAAGAAATAATATAACACGAACGATACTAACAGGAGTTTGAACCTTGGCTACGAAAGCATGGGTTGCTAAGACGAAGAAAACACCGAAATTTTCCACACGCACGCGCAATCGTTGCCGCCGCTGCGGCCGTCCGCGCGCTTATATGCGCAAGTTCGGCATTTGCCGTATATGCTTCCGTAATCTTTCGCTCAATGGTGAGATTCCGGGCATTCGTAAAGCTTCGTGGTAATAATAGAGAATTTTTGAGTTTTTATTTTTTATCAAAGGAGACGATCCGATGTCAATGACCGATCCGATCGCGGATTATTTGACGGCGATTCGCAACGCGATACAGGCCAAAAAGAAATTCGTGGATATCAAAGCTTCTAACCTGAAGCGCGATATTACGCAAATCCTGCTTGAACAGGGATATATCAAAGACTACGCTAACTATGATGACGGCGTACAAGGCATCATTCGCATTTTCTTGAAATACGATGAGAAAAACCGCAATGCGATCAATCAGATTGACCGTGCCAGCACGCCGGGCCTCCGGAAGTATGCGGGTGTAGATAAGCTGCCGCGCGTAAAAAGCAATCTCGGCATTGCCATCATGTCCACATCCAAAGGTGTGATGACCAACAAACGCGCCAAAACGGAAAATGTCGGCGGCGAAGTATTGTGTTACGTATCGTAATCTGAACGAAATTTTATTCGCAGGAGTATAAGCAGTGTCACGTATTGGAAAAAAACCGGTAGCGATTCCCGATAAGGTCACAGTGACCGTCAAAGGCTCAGTCGTCACCGTTAAAGGCCCCAAGGGCGAACTGACCAAACAGTTTCACCCTGAAGCGATGGTCGAAGTCAAAGACAAAGAAGTCATCGTTTCGCGTAAAAACAACACCAATTTTCAGCGTGCGTTGCACGGCAGCGTTCGTGCGATCATTGCCGGCATGGTGACGGGCGTATCCGATGGATATGAACGTAAATTGGATATTATCGGCGTCGGTTTTAAAGCCGAAGCGAAAGGCAAAGTAATCCAGTTTAATCTCGGTTTTTCGCACCCGATTCTTTTTGCTCCTCCGACAGGTGTTGAAATTGCGATTCCTACGCCGACCAGCGTAAGCATCAAAGGTATCAATAAAGAATTGGTTGGCCAAGTGGCTCAGAAAATTCGTTCTTTCAAGATGCCGGAACCGTATAAGGGCAAAGGTATTAAATATTCGGATGAAACCATCCGTCGTAAAGCCGGTAAGGCCGCGACCAAGAAGTAATTTTTAAAACTATAAATTGTTAGAAGCACCATGGCGGACAAAAACATAGTCAAAGCGGTAAAAAGACAACGTGTCAAATACCGTATTCGTAAACGCATCATCGGCACGGCGGAAAAACCTCGGTTGTCGGTGTATCGCAGCCTCAATCACATTTACGCTCAGCTTATCAACGATGAAGCCGGTCATACGATCGCACAAGTTTCGTCGAAGACCAAAGGCATTCAAAAAGAGAGCGGTAAAGTTTCGTTGAGCAAAGCGGTCGGTATGTCTATCGCCAAATTGGCCAAAGAAAAAGGTATTGAAGTCGCCGTATTTGATCGTAATGGATACAAATATCATGGCCGCATCAAAGCGGTAGCCGAAGGCGCTCGTGAAGCCGGATTGAAATTGTAATAAAAAACACATCTATAGATGGTGAGGCGTGATGAATAATAGGAAACAAATCAAGAAAAAAGAAGCCCAGGATAATCCGGCCGACGTCGAACTCAAAGAAGAACGCGTCGTACATATCAACCGTGTAGCGAAAGTAGTGAAAGGCGGACGTCGCTTCAGCTTTAACGCTATCGTGGTGGTTGGCGACGGTAAAGGCAAAGTCGGTATCGGATTAGGTAAAGCTAACGAAGTGCCGGATGCTATAGCCAAAGGCAAAGAAGACGCAAAAAAACGTATGATATTTGTACCGTTGCACGGTGGTACGCTTCCGCACGAAGTGTCGGCCAAATTTGGTGCCGGCAAAGTGTTGCTCAAACCGGCAACTAAAGGTACCGGTATTATAGCTGGCGCCGTGATCCGTGCCGTGGTCGAATCCGTCGGCATCACGGACATTCTTACCAAATGCAAAGGCTCTTCCAATCCGCACAATGTGGTCAAAGCCACAATGAAAGCGCTTAGTGAAGTGACCAATGCGCGCGAAGTCGGTGCCGTCCGCGGCATGACTGTCATGGATGTATTTACCAAGTAACGATAACCAGGCAAAGAGCGATCATGAAATTTTTGAAGATTACCCAGGTTCGCAGTACCAACGGCGCCATTTTCGCACACCGCGATACCGTGCGCACGCTCGGACTACGTAAAATCGGCCAAACCGTTTACCACAACGATACACCGCAGGTTCGCGGTATGGTTAATCTTGTGAAGTATATGGTTTCCTGTGAAGCCGTTGATAAAAAACCGGAAGCTGTGAAAAAAGAAAAAAAGACCGGTTATAAAGTTACCAAAGCGAAAAAAGCGTAAACAATTTTAGTCAAAGAGGATTGCGATGAATCTCAGTAATTTAACGCCCGCCAAAGGCTCCCGCCGTAAAATGAAACGTATCGGTCGTGGTGAAGGCTCCGGCCACGGCGGCACATCCACACGCGGTAACAAAGGGCAAAAGTCGCGTTCCGGTCTTAACCGCCTTGCCGGTTTTGAAGGCGGACAGATGCCTTTGCAACGTCGTCTCCCTAAATATGGTTTTACCAATATTTTCCGTGTCGAATTTCAGACTGTTAATTTGACCGATCTTGCCGAATTGGATAACAAACGCGTAGACGGCGCAACGTTGCAAGCGGCAGGCTTGATCAAAAAGAAAAGCGCTCCGGTAAAACTTTTAGGAACCGGTGAAGTGACCAAAGCGTTTGAAGTCGAAGTGCATGCGATCAGTGCAACGGCAAAAGAAAAAATCGAAAAAGCCGGCGGCAAAGTGACGGTGCTTGGCATCAAAAAAACAGTGTTGGAAAAACGCAAGAAAAAAGCGTCGAAATAGCGGTTACTCTTACATAAGCCCAAGAGAATTTCACAATGCTACAAACATTTGCGAATGTATTTAAAATTCCGGAATTGCGGAAACGTATCCTCTTTACGCTCGGCGTTTTGCTGATTGAGCGTATTGCGGCGCACATTCCCGCGCCGGGTATTTATGCGGAAGCGCTCGGACAGTATTTCCGACAGGCGGAAAATACGCTGTTGAGTTTTTATGATTTATTTGCCGGCGGCGGGTTGTCCCAAGCGACCATCGCAGCGCTTGGCATCATGCCGTACATTAGTACATCCATTATCATCCAACTTCTCGGTACGACCGTGCCTTACCTTCAGCGTTTACAACGTGAAGGTGAAGAAGGCCGCAAAAAGATCAACCAGCTTACACGCTACGGTACGGTAGCGCTTGCCGCCGTTCAGGCGATCGGCGTTGCAACCTGGCTTTGCAGCCTCAGTGTAGTGATCGGCAGTCAGGAAGTCAAAGTAGTGCCGGATCAAGGGTTCACTTTTTATCTGATGACGATGGTCACCATGACTACATGTACGATGTTTATCATGTGGCTCGGCGAGCAAATCACCGAACGCGGCATCGGAAACGGTATTTCATTGATTATTGCGATCGGTATTTTGGCACGATTCCCTACGGCGATTATTGACGAAATTACTCAGATTTCGACGGGCAACCGTAATATTATTCTCGAATTGATTTTGGTTACGATTTTACTCGGCATTGTTGCGGCGATTATTTTTATCACGCAAGGTATCCGTAAAATCCCGGTACAATATGCACGCCGCGTGATCGGTCGTAAGGTATATGGCGGTCAATCCACACATATCCCGATGCGTATCAATATTGCGGGTGTTATGCCTATCATCTTTGCGCAGTCCATCATGTTTGTTCCGAATACGGTAGCCACTTTTTTCCCGGGCGATTTTTCGGAGTGGATCACAGCGCATTTTTCGATTGATTCGATTACGTACAATTTGTTCTTTCTCATTTTAATTGTCATCTTCACGTATTTCTACACTGCGATTGCGATGAATCCTGTCGAAGTGGCGGATAATCTCAAGAAGCAAGGTGCGTTTATACCGGGTGTTCGTCCCGGCAAAAAAACGTCGGATTTTATTGATAATATCCTGACGCGCGTCACCCTTCCGAGTGCCATTTTCCTTGGTGTCATTGCGATATTGCCGTTTTTCGTACGCCATGCAACGGATGTGAGCTATAGCTTCGCGTCGTTTTTTGGCGGTACGTCGCTTTTGATCGTGGTGGGTGTCGGATTGGATACGATTCAGCAAATCGAATCGCATCTTGTCATGCGCCACTATGACGGTTTCCTTAAATCCGGTCGTATCCGCGGCCGTCGGGGATAATCTGAATGATCCGGCTCAAGTCGGGTGCGGAGATTGATAAAATCCGCGAGAGTTGCCGCATTATCGTAGAAGCTATGATGGTAGCGGCCAAGATGGTGAAACCCGGATTGCGTTTGATGGATTTGGATGCGGCTATCGAATCGGCTATCAAATCGCGCGGCGGGAAACCGGCGTTCAAAGGTTATCATGGTTTTCCCAATAATGCTTGCCTTTCGACCGATGATATTGTTGTTCACGGTATAGCCAAACCCGGGGACGTACTGCAGGAAGGTCAGATACTCGGGGTGGATATCGGTGTTCTCAAAAACGGATTTTACGGTGATTCTGCCGTAACATT
>JABWCP010000048.1 GCA_013360215.1 bacterium
TACGATCGGTCCGGTGGTCGTCGAACATCTCCGTAAAATCACCAAACTTCCGCTGGATGTTCATCTTATGATCGTCGAACCCGAAAAATATATCACCGCATTTCGTGATGCCGACGTAGATTTTCTCTGATTCCATCATTGAGATTTCGAAACAGAAGATGCGGGTATGCTGATTAAGAGAATATTCTCAAAGATTTCACTGCTTGCAAACAAATTTGTTCGCAGGTCAAGATAGAAATTTTAGAAAAAAGGCTGTGGAAAATTCCACAGCCTTTGGTCATCATCACACGGAAGTCCACACCGGAGTTCCCGTGGTACTTTTTTTATCTAACTATTTAAAAGCATTCTCACATAAAACTTCATAGGGATCCATCACCATGCCGCGTGAACTGCGATACAGCACGCCATATGAGTTTCCCGCATAATCTTGGGTAAAATTCATATACTCTACAATACATTTTCCTTCTTCATTTTTGAAAATAACAGCGGCTTGTATGGTGCGGTTCAAAACGATACCCGTGATTTCATTTCTCTGGACATACCAGGTTGGATCGGTTTGGATAACTCTGACGACATGGAAACCTTCTGATTTAAGAACGGCCGTCATATTTTGTTCAATCCCTTTATCAGCAGCCTTTGCTTTGGGTGGAAGTGCATTTTGAATTTTAGATTTCGCGAGAGCGCCTGATAAAGTTTTGTAATTATCCTGACCTTCGGAACAGTCAAGCTCAAACGTGCCCCATGCAACCTCCTGATCGTTTGCAAAAAGGCCAACTTTGATAGTGTGGTTTCTTGGTGACAATTCACTGAATAATTTTGCAAACTCTGCTGCCACTTCCGGCCTCTCTGTCTGCTGAGGATCGGGCGTCATTTCAACTTCTAATGTAGTTTCTTGCATCTTGGGATGATCCGACTTGACAATATATTCCCCAGTTTTGTTTGCCGTCCAAGGCGTTAAAATCCCACCTTCCGCAGGATCGACGTAAACCGCTATGGTAATTTTCGGGCTCATACTACCATATTTGGATAGTTCCTTGATTGTGCTCTTGAAATACGCCATGGCATAGATATTTTCTCCGGCTGTAAAGGAACTTTGAGCGGTCGCAGATGTTTCTTTTTTCAGCACGATACGTGTTTTTGAAAACACAATTTTACCACGATTAGTTTTATGAAAGTCGCTAGTGTATAAAACTGAACCCGGTTCTGCGTTGATTTTATCATACGCAGACTGTGCATCCTTTCGCAGTTTTTGAATATTGATCTCATCTGGAGTTACCAAAAGCACCGCTTCCGCCATCAACACGGCAATTTCTGCCTCCTGGACAGCCGTTGAAAGCCCGGTCTTTCCTTTTGCTTTTTCTGCATAAGCCTTTTCAATGTGCGCATTCACATCAGCGATATAATATGTTTTCAGAAATACCTGAAATTTCGGCACAAATTCTTTGGTCAAAAATGTCACATACGTATCATTTCTAACCTCTTCATCCGTTACCTCTTTTTGAATCCGTCTTAGAATCGAAGGATAATTTAATTTTTTACATCTATCGTAAAATTCCTGCGCTTCCTCAAGCGTCAGATACGTTGCTTTTCCGTATTGGACCAATTCATCTCCGGTCATCCATGCTGTGTACAAGGCGTCGGACAGCCCCATATTGGCCTTGCCATCCTCCTCAAGCGACGAAAACTGCTTTTCAAAACCAGCCAGCCGTTTGGTATATGAAGTCAGATTTAAATCGGGGAATTTTATTTTCGTCTCATCGATTAGAGCCCGCGCCGATTCGATTTTTTCTTTTGCTTTTGAAGCCTGTTGATCAAATGTGGCGCTTGCCAGACGATCCTTAAGTAAAGAAAGTTCATTTTCAATTAACTTCAAGCTACGTCCTATCTTCGCAGCAGCCAGAGAATCGTCGCTAATACCGGTTTGATTGTCATCTTTTTCCGGGTTACTCGACTGGACAGTTTCTACAGTTCCCGAAGCGCCTTTAACCTCTTTTACTACTTCCTTCGCATCTTTTTTTTTCTCCGGTTTCTTTTTTATGGCGGCGCCTTCGATTTTCTTTTTGGATAATTGTAAAGACAAGACATGAACTCCGGCTCTTCTAAACACAGGTCTTTCTGCCGCTAAAAGCGAGCTTGTTAAACACAAGATGATGACCCATTTCATTTGACTTTTCCTTTCTATGGTGTTTTTAGATAAGAAACCGATTAACGATATTGTGCGTAGAGCATTTCCAATCTTACCAAAATAAGCGCAGGATCATTGGAGGGTATCCATATCGGATCCAATTCATGAATCACATCATTACAAGCGTTATAATTTCTCAGGTGAAACAAGCTATAAGCCTGATGAAGTTTGATATCTGATATGTTTATAGACTTGTCATGCGAAAAAATATACTCAGGATCCCTCCTTCTGACGAATTGCGAAGCTTCAATGGCTTGGGTAAAATGATCCTGCCGCCACTTCACAAATACGCTGCCTGCGTAACCGTCCGTTAGCGAATCCGCAGCGACAGATTCAAAAAAGGCCTCAGCCTCGGGAAAACTATCCATTCGCAACGCCGTCCATCCGAGTCCAACAACGGCCTCTGGCCTTTCTATTTCACTAAAAAGCGCATAGGCTTCACTATATGCTCTCTTCTCATATTTTTCCCACGCCTCTTCCAACGGACTGATCGGATCCTCACAAGAAAGTATTAACATCAAAAGGATCAGGGCCATGATCGACATAAACGTTGTGAAGATTAGCCCATCGATGAATGCAGCTTTGTTTTTCGAATCGAAATGAAACGACATAAGTTTTTCCTTTTTATGCTATTTGATGAGTAGCATTTTTTTGGATATCGTACCCTTGCCGGTTTCCAATCGGTAAAGATAAATTCCACTGCTCACTGGCTCTCCCCGGTTGTTTTTTCCATCCCAAAAAACTTCATGATACCCTGCAGGTTTGTTCTCACTGATCAACGTGGTGATTGTTTGTCCCAGTATATTATATATGACGAGACGTGTTTTCCCGTCTTCAGGCAGACCAAACCGTATGGTCGTCGAAGGGTTGAATGGATTGGGATAGTTTTGAGTCAATTCGAGTTTTTGAGGTATGATTACTTCAACGGGATCATATACCAGTGCGTACAAACCTGATCGATAGATTGTCGCTGCAATTTTTTCATGCTCTGTACTTACATTCATACCGGCATGGACGGATGAGATTTCCTGTATGGATAATTTTTGTGCGTCAAAACACCCAAACTCCTGCTGTATGAATTGTATGTCTTCCTTGTAATAATTCATCGCCAGCTTCAAGGACACGGCTTCGGTCATGATCACTTCTACCGATCGTATATACCGCTTATCCGATTTTATTTCGCGGGATTCCTGAGTCGATAAAAACACATAACCGCCTGATCCGGTGTAATTTTTTAACTGCCTCAATTCAACTGACGATGACGTTAGAGTCATCCATCGGTTTTTGGTCAACTCACCAACATCGTAATTTTTAGACACTTCTCCGCGATTCCCGGCAGAATCAGTTCCCGCAAAATTCAGAGAAAGCACTCCTGCCGATAACATCTTGTGGTCCGTTGAAAAAATCCGGGTACTTCCGGATACGGCCGTTGTTGCTTTATTTGAATTATTGACTCTAATAACTACAAATGAGAGTCCCTCGTTGCTGGTTCCGTAAATCTCCACCTGATCTTTCAAAATTGTACTTCTCAAAACTCCGATGGACAAGATCGGCGATATATTTTCGAGCCCAATACCCGACAACGGCAGGCGTATCGGGGAGCCCGCTCCATTATGGAAGATGTTCACTGTGTCGGTCAGAATACCCTCTACAAGCGGTTTAAATCTGATAGTGAGTATGAGTGAATCGGAAGTAATCGTGACAGGAAGAACCCATGGAAGAATTTTAAAATGTGTCCCTTTCTCCAAAGAAATTGCGGTTACGGACACAGGACTCTGCGGCGCTTTGATCGTAACGGATGCAGATGAACTGTCTCCGATACGAGCATCGCTAAAACTGCCAATCGCTCCGGTTGAAAGAACTCGGTTTACTCCGGTGCCGGTGATATAAACATCCAGTTTCCTCACATCGTAGGTTGCGCGTATCGTATCAATGAAATTTCCGATAGCCGTAGGCTTAAACTTGATGAAACCTAACAGAGTATCAGGATGTAAAATATCCAGTGTATCGATGGACGGTCCGATAAATTGAAAGGGCGTACTATGCAAAACTGAAAAACCCGAAATCAGACTGCCACCTTCCGAATAAAAACGTATCGGCAAAATCAGGCTGTCCCCGATATGAACATTTCCCATCGGAAAAAACGCATCCGGCGAATGATGTTTTGCAAATAAATCAGCCGTTGCCGTGACGTCGATCCGGTTTGAAAAAACGGACGAGTTCGCTGCACTGTCTTGTATCGCCGTAAACGTATGGCCAACGTGCACTTCGCCTGTATGAAAAGCCCAATCACCGGAAGGCGTGGCCGTGGTCGCACCAGCATAATATCTCGCCTGTGTCAGACCTGTACTATCCCTGAAAACTTCGATTTTAGCATTAGGCGCCGACTTACCCCAGATTGTTCCTGAAGTCAGGCCACCCCAAATTCTGGGAGGTTGAATCCCTTTTTGAGAACCTGCATCTACTTTGAGGATACCGCCGTTGACATTTTTAAAAATTAAATTCTGACTCCAGCGGATGCTGTCTGATTCAGCATCTTCCAAATACATTCCGTAAAACCCGTTATACGCGATCGTGTTATTATTGACCGTAACACGGGAGCATCTAAAGTTTATTAAAACACCAGCTCCATCATTGCTTTGCGCACCGATTCCGTTTGAGTCTGTACCTATTAAATTATTCTGAATCAAAACTCCCGATGACCGGTTTATCGTGATCCCATGCCCGCTACTTCCGCCTATGACGTTGTTGGTGAGTACAGTATTCTTAGACGAATCAATAAACACGCCTGTACCCCCGAAAGCGGCACTGCGAATAGCATTTCCATTTTTCCCAAGCCCTATATAATTGCCGGATACCCAATTGGTGTCAGAATGGGCGAAGAACCCAAGTTGAATATTGATGAGGCCTCCGACGATATAATTTCTACCATTCGGACTACCATTCCCGATTCTATTATGCCTGCCGTAGATATTGATTCCTCGATCGAAACCATAAGAAGCCGTTCCGTTGATATCCGTTCCGATCAAATTGGATTCGATGATATTGGAGTCAGCGTTTAATGAAATGCCTGATCCCAGTGTAACTTGACCTGCAAATACGTTATTTCGAATGATCCCACCGGATCCGGATTGGAATAGGCCACTTGCGTTGGCTTTCAATGTCGTTCCGTCGGCAGCCAGGCCGATCACGTTGCAATTTAACGTAAAGTTTTTTCCTGAATTGACAATCGCAGAACTCATCATGCCCGTAAAATAATTAACGCCTGACGCTGTCCCGTCGCCGACGGTGAGGTTATCGGAGGAATTGGAAATTCCCGAATTCCCTGCAAACGAAGTACTTCCGTTGGCGCCTAATCCAAAATAATTTCCATAAATCATATTGTTTGCAGACGTGGATGTTATGTTGACTCCGTCCGTGCTTGCCCAAAAGATATTCCGCCCTCCGGGCGTTCCGTTACCGATTTGAGTAAATGATCCACCGGTTATCCCTATGCCAAAGCTCACATTGCCAGGAGCATTACCTGTGGAATCCGTACCAAAATAGTTTCCAAGAAAGCTACAGTGATGAGAAAACATCATATCAACTGCATTTGCAGCATATCCGAAAATATTTCGCCCGGCCGTTGTGCCATTACCAATCTGAGTATAATTGCCGGGATCAATCGTAATTGCACCGAATGGCGGTTTAGCGGGTGTTTTTCCGTCCGGATAGAGGCCAAAAAAATTTCCGGCAACAAACGTGCTGTCTCCAATTAAATACACCGGTGTTGTATAAGAACCAATCACATTCCTTCCGGCGTAGGTTCCATCACCGATTTTGTTGGCATTCCCATATACGAACAAGGCCGAGTTACCATAAACGGTATCGATTATTGCAGCGTTTGCCGAATTGAAACCAAATTTGTTTCCGACGATCAGACTCCCCCTACCGGTATTTTCTGCAAAACCTGTTCCTAACCTGATGTCGGTGAACTGGCTTGCGGCAAAACGATTGCCGCGAATCGTATGATAACCAGCCGAAGCGTCATCAACCCCCATAAAATTCGTCACAACATCGTCACCGGAAGTCACACCAAATTGGTTATTGAGGATAGATGCCCCGGATTGAAGCAGGAAGATGGCAATATTACATCCGGTAAAAATATTGGCAGAGATGATAACATTTGGCGCTTGTACACAGACTGCAAACCGAGCCGCTGTAAAATTAAAACGGGTTATCGTGGTGTTTGCTGCTTTTACGGTAAAAATCGTATCTAATGACGGTTGATCGGATGTAAGCGTTATCGCATATCCATACCCGTCTATAAAAACTTCATCCGTTATGGAGATCGCACCTGCAGTGAGTTTCAAAGTATCCCCAACCGCAAAAAGAATATTATCTGGTCCCGGGTTGATATTGGCCAGATAAACAGCTTTTCGCAGAGAACCGATCGAACCGGGTGCAAGACTATCACCGAAATTGGTGACAAAAAACGTGTCGGCATAAATCCCAGAATGCCCGGCTACAAAAAGAATAAAAATGTACAGCCGCCCTAAACAATTCATAACTTCCTCCACCTTGTGATGATATCAAACACATTCAAGGTAGATAGAAATCGAGATGAGCTCTAACAGCCAGCGTTCAAAAACTGACACTCTGGTTGCATCATAGTGCAAACTGTTGTTTTATAAGAAAATTGTGGGGGCAGTAAGATTAGAATTCTGAAGGATTTTTACCAAATTCCTCACGAAAACATTTGGTAAAGTAGGATAAATTATTAAAACCGACGTCAAATGCCACTTGGGAAACGTTACCGGCGTTCTTTTCGAGCATAATTTTTGCCTTTTTGAGGCGCCACTTCCGGATAGTATCGGTTGGGTTCATACCGGTCAGCGCGATCATTTTTCTGTAAAGTTGCGACCGGCTCATCAGGAGTTGTGCGGCCATATCCTCAACGTTAAAATCCGGATCAGTAATATTTTCTTCCAAAACTTCCTGAACACGGCTCATAAACAAATCATTTACATTTTTTACATCATAGATCGCTTGTCCGGAAAAGAACGTTTTGCTGTATTTTTCGATGAGCGTCTCACGAAGGCGGATGCAATTATTGATCCGGGTCTTTAGTTCGCGCACATTGAATGGTTTGACAAGATAGTCATCGGCACCGGTTTCCAGTCCCTCTATTTTATTATCTTCAGACGCCTTAGCCGTCAATAAAATCACTGGAATATGATTGGTTCGCATATCCTTTTTGAGTTCACGCGAAAGCGCTACGCCGTCTTTTTTGGGCATCATAATATCACTGATGATCAGATCAGGCACGAGCGAAACAGCTTTATCAAACCCCTCGACGCCGTCACGAGCTTCGGAGATTTGAAATTCTCCGGAAAGATGTTCTTTGATGTAATCGCGGACGTCTGGATGATCCTCCACGATCAAAATAGTTTTCCCCCGATATTCAGAGTTCGTATCACTTACCACATTATCGTCCGACCAATCCGCCTCGGCGTCCCATTTGACGGTTCGATCTGCTTCGATTGATTTCTCTTCATCAGGCCATACTTCCGGATTCAACGGCAGGTGCAGCGTAAAAGTTGTGCCCCGATGCAACTGACTCACGACTGTCAGGCGACCGTGATGCAGTTCAGACAATTGCTTGGCAAGGGCCAGACCAATACCTGTTCCAGGATACTCGCGCATTTCTGAAGAATCCACCTGATAAAAACGGTCGAAAATTTTTGTTATATCAGATTCCGAAATTCCAACGCCTGTATCGGAAACGTTGATCTGAATATGATCGGAGTCGCGCTGAACAGAGACACGTACTTCTCCTTTTTGAGTAAACTTGATCGCATTGGAAATCAAATTAAATAAAATTTTTTCTAAAAATTCACGGTCACGGTAAAATTCCGGCAGATTGTCCTCAAGTTTTAATTTCAGTTCAATGCCTTTGCGGTCAGCCAGCGAAGAAAACGCATGTACCACTCCTTTCATAAAATTCAAGTCACCGAGGCACGCGTTGGGTTTCAGCTGATGATTTTCAATTTTAGATATGTCCAGCAGCTGATTGACAAGCCGGAGCAATCTTTTGCCATTGCGCAAAACCATATCCGCCATGGGCCATGCGGAAGGTCCGGACCTGAGTTCCTCCAACGGCCCGAGAATCAGCGTCAAGGGGGTTCGAAATTCATGTGAAATATTAGCAAAGAATCTGGATTTGATCTCGTCCATTTCTTCCAGTTTTTTGGCTTGCTCCTGAAGTTGACGTGTTCGCACCTCGACAATCCGTTCTAATTCTGCTTTTTCAGCAAGTATTTTTCTGGATCGAAATTGCACGCCACCCCACCAAGTTAAACCCAGCAAAGTCACATAAAGTAAATATGCCCACCACGTGCGATACCACGGAGGAAGCACTGTAAAACGGACGTGGCTATCCTGGCTAACGTGCCCTAATACATTGCGGCTGCGAACTGAAAAAACATACGTACCTTCGTAAAGATTGGAATATTCTTTTGTGTTTTCTTTTGACCAGATTGACCACCCTTTATCGGTGCTTAATTTATATTGAAATTCCGTTTCTTTTTCATCCACAAATGAAGTCGAACCATACTCAATACGAACCTGCGTCTGATCATATCCCAACGTGAGATTGTCGGGAATCGCATTCCCTTGAAATAAAACCGAGTCGCGCCCAATCCCAAAAAAAGAGATAACGGTCGAATGTGACGGAAAAACATGTTTCAGTTTTTGATCATATCGAATAACACCACTCGTCGTTGAAAACCAAATGACGCTATCGCGATCCCTAAGCACATAGTTGAGGGCTGATCGTTTGGCCAGCAGGGCTATTCGACTAAATGTCTGACTATCCCATTGCATTGTGGCGGCAACTTGTTTTCCACGAAATAACTTTGTCGGTGTGCTCACCCAAATATCGCCGAGCATATCCGTAATGGCATACGTGATCGGCTCCGATTCATTCCAAAGCCGTGTATCACGTACAAAACTTGATTGAACAGTATCATAGCTGAAAATTCCTGCCCTGCAGGCAATCCAGGCGGATGCTCCCCCGCCGATAATTTCGAGATTTTTATTTTCCGACGAAAGATTTTGACCAACGGATACGATTGTTTCAGAATTCAAATCCATGTTTATGATTTCGTTTGCGCCCGATCTTATCCAAAATTTACCGGGAGTACCTTTGAAGATTTGAAAAATACGCCCTTTCAAAGCGGGAACGACATTTTTTATTTGCTTTGACTTGATATCAATAATACAAAGGCCGTTATTTTTTCCTAATAACCAGCGGCCATTCTCAAGCTCACAATAACTGTAAGCGTTGACTTCAGCATCCCACGTTGTAACTTTGTTTGAAGCATCGAAAATCTTAAGGCCATTTACAGTCCCCAATAAATGGATCTCACCGATCGGTACCGACCAATACACGGCACCGATCCCAAATGCTTGCGTATGATTTTTATGAAGTTCATAGAGGTCATTACCGGTGCCGATAAATAAATTATCGCCTTTACGAAAAATGCAATTGACCCCGCTTTTGAGTCCTTGTTCTTTTTGTAAAAAACGAAAAGACGACAATTCAATTTTATTGACCCCATCCTCCGTCATCACCCACAAATTCCCTTCTTGATCTTCCAAAACACCATTACATGCGTTTGCAGAAAGGCCCTCTTTTTCTGTGATTTCATCGACGACTTGCAGTTGATCATTCAGAATAACCAATCCGCTTGTAAACGAGCAGAAAGCAAATCCGCCATGTTTCAACCGGATACCGCTGTGAATATACTTAAGAGGATAAATCGGCCGGATATCGCCTTTATCCCATAAAATTAACCCTTTTTCGTGCGAGCCAATCAGGGCACGGTTACTGTCGAACCGGAAAACGCCATAAGTGCCGTCTTTTTTCGAATATTTTGAAAATGGAGCTTCGACGATGGAGTCGCCCGCTAGTTCAAAAATCGCATATTGCTTCTGTTCGTCCCTTCCTGTGATTGTTATTTTCCCGCCGTTATAATACAAAACGCCAAAACTTTTTTTACCAGCTGCGATAGTAGTAAACGTTTGATTTTTCCATCGGTAGATACCCGACCGGCATACAAAATATACCGCTGAATCTATAACTGCGACTGAACGTACGCCCCCTGCAATAGCACCTGAAGGAAGTTTATCGAGTAAAGACACCCTTCGGGGTTTTCCATTGGTAAATTCGATATATCCCAAATCGTTCGGTCCATCGTAATATAATTTACCCTGAGCATCAAATTCCGTCGCACGAATCGGACCGCCGCTGATTTCAAATTCGTAACGCCATGTCACACCATCATAGGAATAGAATGCATTTCCATTGGAAAGGTATAAAATACCTGACGGGGCTTGTACGATTTGCCAGTTTTGGGGATGAGTGCCTGGATGGTAAACTGTGATCTTTGGAGCTATGGTCTGACCTGATACTAATCCGAAACGAACTAGTAAAAAAAGTAAAAATGTTTTTTTGAGATTTTTCAATAGAGGAGGTTTTCAAATTCAAAAAATTTTTTCATATATAAATACAAATCGATCGCAAAGCAAAATAATTTTCGATGTCCAAATCGGAAAACCCGGATTTTATTGCAACCCCGAATTTTGTGGAATGCTTTGGAGAGGAAAGAATTCGAAATTGGACTTAGGTGATGCAGATTAATTTATCGCTTTTTTTTTACTAATCTTTCACCACGTCGGGCGCCAGAGATAACCATTAAGACCAAATTGATCCTCAGGCGTTAGCTCAGGGATTTACATACAAATCATCTTTTATAAAGCAGAGGAAGCTCAGAAATCGATCCTACGATCTACTACAATAATGCAATTGAAAATATCTTGTCGGTATTTACAGCCAAATTTAACCTTCAAACTCTCATCTTTTTTTAGGAAGTTTGGAACACCACTTCCCCGTTGCTTATCCCGCGCAATATTCATAAAATAGCTTCTGAATAATTAACTGTTTTATATTTATGCCCATCATTGCACCTTCTATTTTATCGGCCGATTTTGCCAATCTTTCGCGGGATATTCGCATCGCCGAAGAATCCGGTGCGGATTGGATTCACGTCGATGTGATGGACGGAAGTTTTGTACCTAATATTACGATCGGTCCGGTGGTCGTCGAACATCTCCGTAAAATCACCAAACTTCCGCTGGATGTTCATCTTATGATCGTCGAACCCG
>JABWCP010000049.1 GCA_013360215.1 bacterium
ATCACGATCGTGTCTGATAAAAAATGGAATATCAAAAAATATCAATGCATTCAATGGCGTTGGCGCGTCAATCAATTTCCTACCGGCGCCAATGAATATGCCAAAGGTAAAACCGATAACGCGGCCAGCCTGTATATCAGTTATTACGTGAGTTTTATCGGCATACCGCGCAGTATCAAGTATATTTGGAGTAATACACTTCCGGAATGCGAAACTTTCCGAAAAGATGGTACAGGAAAGGCGACGAATGTAGTCGTGGAAAGCGGCACCTCCAAAACCGGCCAATGGATCACGGAAACAATCAATATCTACGAACAATATAAACGCGTATTCGGTGAATATCCGCCGGATGAAGTCGCCGGTATAGCGATACGTACGGATGCCGATGGCACCAATTCGCGTGCGATCGCCGACTACGATGATATTATTGCCATTCCGTATTGCGATGGGCCTTGTAAATAAGGACAGTGAAAAATAAAGAATGTTTAAAATACTTAATAATATCACCCACCGGCGCCCTGTTAACTCCAGCACCGAAGTTCGGATAACCTACAAGTGTACGCAGCGCTGTCGGCAGTGTGTGATTCCTTTCAAAAATACTCATACGATGACGGTGGACGAATTTGCTCACGTCATGGAAAATCTGCGCAGTTACGGAGCCTATGTCGGCTTCATATCGGGCGGGGAGACGACGGTCGTGGATGGTTTGCCGGAGATGCTGCTTGAAGCGCATAAAACTTTTCGTTTTGCGACGACACTTGTGACAGGGCTTTATAATAAATGGGAAAATATAGAGCCGGCTGCACGGATTTGTATGGAAAACGGAATGCATATTCAGACATCGTTTGACGGTTTGGGGGAGATTGGGGATCATTTGCGCGGATGCAAAGATTTCGAAAAAGTGATTTCCGAAAACATGCGCAGAATAAGTGAGTTGAGACGAGATATCCAAAAGAAAAATAAAAAGAAATCTGTACTTTATGCCAATACGGTGATGAGTGATATCAATTTAGATCAGGTCCCCGATATCATCGCGCACGTCAAATCTTTAGGATGGAAATCAACAGTCGGAATGTACCATACATTGACTTTTTCGACACGCTACAATGATGATATGGTTTTGCGTCCTGGCGAACGATTAAATAAAACCATGGCGTTTTTAAAGCAAAATCCCGACGTGATGAATTTAGATGCTTGGATTGACGGCGTCATTCCTTATGTGGAAGATCCGAATTTAAATTGGTGCCCGTTTGTAAAAGCACCGTACTTAGCGACACGCACGACGATCATGGAAAACGGCGATGTGCATCTCTGCAAGGGTAATCCGATAGGAAATGTTTTTCGGCAATCGTTAGGGAAAATTTTCGAAAGTTATGAATACAAACAAAGATTAGATGAATACAGCCGATGCGAAGGTTGCTGGACTACCTGCTATACGCAGCGGTATCTGTCGGTGCGACCCAAGTCAATCAGTGAGGCTGTTTCAAATATTAAAAAAATCAAACGTAATACGACGGTGGAATTATGATACGTTTTACGAAGCGTTTTTATTTCGGTATGCCTTTGTCGCTCGCGGGCATACTGATCGCATTCAATTATATCAGTAACTACCGTACCTATGCCGTTGTTCTTTTCTGGACCGGTATTATAACCGGTATCGTCGGATGTTACCTCATGTTTAAGGGCATCAAATCGAAAAAAATAAAAATCGAACCCTGATACGATTTACGATGTAGGTTCGACGAATCCTTCCGGGCGCGCTGCTGTACCGCTAAAAAGAAACTGCTGAACTTGTTGTTTGAATATTTCATCCGTACGCGGATCCATCAGATTGAGGCGGTATTCATTCATCACCATTTTGAAATGTTCTTCAAACATTTTCCATGCTTGTTTAGACACCTGCTCATATACCCGTTTGCCGATTTCACCCGGGATCGGCGCTTTATCGAGACCTTCGAGTTCCTGATTGAGTTTTATACAGTACACCATGCGTGCCATAGATCATACTCCGAATTGTTGTTGATATATAAACCAAACGCGCTGAAGATAGCGGATTTGATAAAAAAAACAAATACTATCGCACGCTTATGAAATCAGTTTCAACCTATGTAAAAAAAACAACCCGGTGGTATACGCGATACCAAAACGTGATTTCTCCGGTTTCGTTTTTACTCGGATTCGTATGGGATGCTTTTTCTTCCAAACGCATTGATGCCATGGATCAAAATTACCTGCTAATGGGTTATTTGCTCATTGCTGGTATTCTATTGCTGTTATTGCACGCCGTAAAAGCTGAAAAAATCAAAACGGGTTTTTGGGTGACGTATCAAAAGCTTCTTCCCTTGGGTTTTCATTTTTGTTTGGGCAATCTCTACAGCAACCATGTTTATTTTTATTTTCAAAGTGCCGCCGGATTCAAATCATTGGTCTTTATAGCCGGACTCATGGTTCTATTGTTAGCCAATGAGTTTTATAAAGAGCGCATCCATCAGTTTTATCTTCAATTTGTGATGTTTTTTTTGGCGGCATTCTCTTTTTTCATTTTTTTTGTTCCGCTGTTTACTCGTGAATTGGGTTATCGGTCTTTTTTGATCGGAGGATGTATCAGTTTGGCATTTACCATGATGCTAATTTCCGCCGTCGCGCTTATAGCGAGGGCGCGATACCGTAAGCTCTTGATCAAAAGCGCCGGACTGATGATCGTGATCTATGGGGTTATGAATATATTCTATTTCGCCCGGTGGATTCCGCCGGTTCCGCTTGCACTGCGTCATGTGGGTATTTATCACACGATGAAAAAAAAGGACCAACGGTATGAATTGCAATATGAAAAAGCGGAGGCATGGGAGTTTTGGCGCACATCGGGGGATGTGTATCATTGGCAACCCGGTGACACGGTAATTTGTTTTGCAGCGATTTTTGCCCCAACCGAAATTCACACCACGATACATTACCAGTGGGAGCAATATTTAGAAGACCGTAACGCGTGGGTAATGCAGGATCATCAGAGTCATACTTTGCAAGGCGGGCGTGATGCGGGTTATCGTGGCTACTCTCGTAAGGGCGTGATTTCTCCGGGAGCATGGCGCGTCGAAATAACTACGGAGGAAGGACTGTTGATGGGATCTCTCAACTTTCGGGTTGAACAAGTAACAAAAGAATTTGAAAGAAAATTAGAAACCATTGAATGGTAATATCCATTGAATGGTAATATAATATGTTTGTTTCTTAATGAATACGGTTGCCATGATTGAAGTTGAAAATGTGAAACCGATGATTTAACTTGCCACAATTTATTTATTGTATGCATCGTAGTCATCTTAACAATAGGGGTTTTTGTATGAGATTAAAGACGTTTCGTTCATTCAAATTGATTTTATTAAAAGCTTTCTTATTTGGGATCATATGTTGGCCGTTGTATGGTCAAAAAAGCAATGATGTTTTGATTGATTCATTTCAAGTATTGATTGACAAGGAGGGGGTGGTAGAATACTTAAAAATCAGTGACTCAAAAAATTTGGATTATTTTTTATCCCGCTATCAGGCACAACCTCGGCGTATAGCTCTAACTGGAATTGAACTTATCGGTTTATCCCGCGGCTCGAATGCTCATGATCGCATGAATAGGCTGGTGTCCTTCCTTAAAGAGCATGCCGGTAATTTATCTTATTTTGAGATTCGGGGGCCGTTGGAAAGTAAATTTGAGGCAGAGGAAATAAGAAAACTGGTTGGGGTACTCTCAATACTTCCTATTAAGCAGCTTAAGTGGGAGAATATGCCGCAATCTTATTTTAAAGGTAAAGAGTCTGTTTGGAAAGAGTTCCAAATCATGGCGGCGAAAATACCGATAGTATCGCTTGAAAGAACGGAGTTAGATGATGTGCAATCTTTGATAACTCAAACGGTGTGGGACTCAGTACAGGAGTTGAATCTTAACTATACGAACCTCAATTCGAATTTATTTCATCTCATGAATGATTCATGTTTTCCGCATCTCGTGAATTTGAGTACATCCGAAATCAGAGTAACCCCAAAAACCAAGCTTAATCCGAATTTTCCAAAATTGAAAACGTGGACATTAACTCAAATAAAATATGATTTGGATACTTATTGCAGTGATTTTTACAAAGCCTACGAATCTACGATGAGATCATGTTCTAATTTGTTTTTACAGCTTCGATCCGATGGCGGTTTTTTTTCTATGACTAATGATCGCGATGTTATTCCTTTTGTTGTAGCGCGTCGAGATACTTTGCTGTGGCATAATGCCATATCAAAAATTAACCATCTTAATGGGTCAAAACTAGCCAAAACCGGTTATTTTTCGAGGGCTTATAAATTGCAGCGTGGTATGCAAGTGCCGAATACAGGGACATTCGGGTGGATACTTTTGAATGATGATGATATTAAAGCTTTTTTGTCTATACCGGATTTTGGTCTAATCACTGAAATTACATTATCAGGAAAACTTGGAGTATGTGATGCCGAAATTCTGCTAAGTAAAGCGGCGCATATCACAAGGCTTTATATATTAAATGCTGACATCCAGTCAACAGAAATCGAGATACTTCGCCGTTCTTATCCTATGGTTCAGATTATACTTATACAATCTGAATTACTTTCTCCCGAGAATGCTCTGTATAATCCTGGGATGGATTGGTATATGCAGCAACAAATGAAACAATTGATGACTCCCAATATCCCAAATATGCCCAAAATACACCGTTAACAAATAACATTCAGGATATATCAAGCATGAAAAAGAAATTCATATACATGATCTGTGTGCTTGCTGGTTTGTTTCAAAATTTGATTCAAGCTCAAAGTTTAACCTATGATATGCTTGCGATTGAATCGCTTAACGATATGAAAGCTGTTGAGTTAATAACAAACCCCACCATTCTTAGCGTTCGGTATACTGATGGAATGTCACAAGCTCTTGCCGAAAAACTCATCCAGATACCCGGTTATCATGATCAAATTAAGCGTATCGAAATTTTTGAAGCCAATATGGCGTCAGATGCACTTATAACGCTGATCAGCGGTGCGTCTGCGCTTGAAGAATTAGAAATGAGAGTCCTTCATGTTAAGCCTGAAGCAAAAATAAAAAATAATACTCCGCTACCTCGGCAACTACGAGTAATTTCACTTGTTAAATCAGAAGTTCCAACCAATGTTCTATCGTATCTGCTAACAGATAGTTCTAATATACAAGAGCTTACGTTGGTTGATATGAAACTTCAAACTGGGCAATTAATGTTTTTACGAGACAAAGCTTTTGTGAAGAAACTTACTTATATGGATCTCAGTAATAATCCGCTAGGTAGTAGTTTTTTTCGAATCCTTCCCGTCAATGAAAATTCAAACCTCAAAACGTTGAAACTCAATAACTGTGAGTTCACACAGGAATTCAGACTGTCATATCGAAACACGTATGATAAAAATGAACCGGCTTTGAGTTATATGATTGCTCCGTGGCAACCGCATGTCAATTGGGGAGGGCTTTTTTTCTCTAAACTTGAGCACTTAGAGCTGCAATGGGAAGATAAGAAATCGTCTATGAAGTCAGATACGAACGCAATTCGAAAAAAAATCAAACAAGAATCAAGTAGCAATAAAAGTAAGTTTGTGTATTATGTTCCCGAACATCCTGAGATGTACTCATTGTACCTGGATACCAATCTTCAAAAGATTCACTATTTTCGCGGCCCCTTTAGTCGTGAAAAATCAGATGAATTTTTGCGCAACTATTTTAATATTCAATCTCAAAGTCGAGTTCTTCCTGTAAGCTTACATTCGCTGAATACGTTGACCTATTTACTAAGCAAGCCTGATCGCAAACAAACCTTAGAAGAACTCGGATTTGCTGGAGAAGTTTGGAACTATAGCAGTCTGACAACAGTTCTCAATGGTGGACATTTCCCTAAATTACGTAGAGTGATACTTGAGTATACGGCATGCACCGAAATGGAAATCAATCGCATTATTGAAAATTATCCAACACTCGCTTTTGATGTGCATCTGTTTTTTACATCAGAACAAACATCACCTCGTATTTGGCCATATGTAAAGAAAGAAGTACCTAAAAAATGAAAATATAGCATTTGCAAGGGGCCTAAAAAAATCCTTGCGTTCCTATAGTTCGTCGCCTATATTGGCGTCCCTAATTAACTAACGTCCAGGAGGACACAGTGTACGCAGTCGTTGATATCAAAGGTTTTCAGTATAAGTGCGAAGCCGGCAAATCGCTGGTCATTCCGCGCGTAGCTGAAGCGGAGGTTGGCGACAAGATCGTTTTTGAAAACGTTCTTTTAATCTCCGAAAATGGCGCGGCCCAAGTCGGTCAGCCTACCGTAAAAGGTGCAAAAGTCGAAACGACGGTGATTGCGCACGGCAAAGGTGACAAAGTCATCCATTACCGCAAGTATCGCCGTAAAGGCTTCCAGAAAAAGAAAGGCCATCGCCAGCCCTTCACGGAAGTCGAAGTAACCGCTATTACGAAGTAAGGAGAGTTCCATGGCACACAAAAAAGGTCTTGGAAGTACGAAAAACGGCCGCGACAGCCATGGCCAACGCCTCGGTGTGAAGCGCTACGCCGGACAAACGGTTCTCGCCGGTAACATTCTGGTTCGCCAGCGTGGTACCAAATTCCATCCCGGCCGCAATGTCGGTATCGGAAGCGATGATACTCTGTTTGCGCTCATTGACGGCGTCGTGAAGTTTGAACACAAAGACAAAACGCGTTTACGCGTGAGCGTCTATCCGCAGGAAGCCAAAGCCTAAGCCGAGGTACCTGTGCAGAGCTGTATAACGGACAACGTCGTCTTCGGACACGCTGTCCGTTTTTTTTTGTTTTCTTGGATGAATTGTGTATCATACGTGCGTTCATCTTTTAACATCTATATTTCAGGAGATTGTATATGAAAATTACCGTCGTCGGCGGAGGCAATGTCGGTGCGACAGCTGCCCAACGGATCGCCGAAAAAGAATTGGCCAATGAAGTCGTTCTCGTGGACGTCGTAGCGGGTATGCCCCAAGGTAAATCGTTGGATATGTACGAATCGGCCCCGGTTGAGCGTTTTGATGTACGTATGGTGGGTACGCAAGGTTATGATGAGACCGCAGGTTCTGACATCGTGCTGATTACAGCCGGTTTGGCCCGTAAGCCCGGCATGAGCCGCGACGATCTGCTGATGAAAAACGCGGAAATCATCAAAGGCATCACTGAACAAATTGCCAAACGTTCACCGAATGCGATCATCATCATGGTAACCAATCCTTTGGATGTAATGACGTATGTAGCCTGGAAAGTTAGCGGTTTTCCGCGTGAGCGTGTCATCGGTATGGCCGGTGTGCTTGACAGTGCACGTTTCCGTTCATTTATCGCGATGGAACTCAATGTGTCCGTTCGCGACATCAGCGCATTTGTGCTCGGCGGCCACGGTGATACGATGGTTCCGTTACCTCGTTATTCGACGGTTGCCGGTATTCCTCTTCCGGATCTGATGGATAAAGCTACCATTGATCGCCTTGTTCAACGCACGCGCGATGGCGGCGCCGAAATTGTCAAATTACTCGGTACTGGTTCGGCTTATTATGCCCCTTCGTCTTCGGCTGTAGAAATGATCGAATCCATCGTCAAAGATCAAAAACGCATTCTTCCCTGTGCCGTGTGGCTGCAAGGCGAATATGGTCAGAAAGATGTATTCTGTGGCGTGCCTATCAAAATCGGAAGCAAAGGTATGGAGCAGATCGTTCAGATCAAACTGACGGCGGATGAACAAGCCGAATTGAATAAGTCAGCTCAGGATGTCAAAGATAATATTGCCAAATTGACTTTGTAATAAACACTTGCGACATTTTCATTGAGCCGATAATGTCTCGTTATCGGCTCAATTCTATAACAGTGCAAAACGATTTTTAGAAACTGATCACTCATATGTGAGTGAAGTATTTATTAATAAACAAGAGGGAAGGTATGAAAAATCTAATAGTACTAGTCATATTACTGCTTGGTCCGAAAACGACTTTGTCGTTAGCTCAATCTAATATCAAAGTAAGTGCAGACATGGCGGGTAAATCAAAAATATCCTATCAGGGAGAAAGTGTCTCTGTTACTACCAAAACGGGTTTTACTGTAGGTGGTGAAATTATGAGACCTATGAATAACAATGTAGCTATTGGCGGCGGTCTTCAGTTTCAGATACCCCGGGGTGGCAAAGACGCTGATGGGAATTTTAATTTTGTTCCTATCTATGCAGTAGGGACCTTCTTTTCTGAATATGGCAATGGAATTTATGGAAAAGGAATGTTAGGCTATAACCTGCATTATGGAGATTCAGATTATAAAGGAGATGCGGAATTAGGAGGTGGGTTGTGTTATGGTTTTGGTGGTGGTTTTGGCATTGGACGTAAATTTCTGATTGAGGGTATGTATATGATCAATAACGGCACATTTAACATTTTTGGGGAAGAGTTGGATGTAGCATATAGCAGATTCACGGTTTCATTGGGTATTATTATAAACAAAACAAACTGATTGTGGATTATTACTGATCAAGTTAAAAACCCTGTTTGATTTTACCAGACAGGGTTTTCTGTTTCATCTTGTTATGACAATTTGATTGACGCGTAATAACATCCTGTTTGCATTCATTCCTTATTGCTCAATCGTATAATTGATTTCATATAATTTGAGCTTGTACATGATGTTAACTAAGAGGAAAGTGAAGATTTTGTTTATACTCCGCCATCATTACGGCATCAAAATATAAATACAGTATTGATTTTTTGTGGTTACTTTAAGTATTGAGCTTGTCAAAGGAATAGCATTGTGCATCTTAAAAAAGATATCCAGAAAACAGATATATCTTTCAATAAACATGATAACAGGCGCGGTATAAAAAAAATGAATAAAGAGGTTGTTGAACTCGTTGCTATTAATGTTGCTGAGTCAGTAAAACCCAGAAATACTAACTGTAGCTATTGATTTTCTGATATATCCAAACCCTCCAGCGACTTGAGTGGTTCACCTGATTCCAAGATGCAATGTATCATCTGCAGTGATTGTATTAAGCCGATGATCAAAAATTATTGGTCTTGGTGGAGGATATATCCCGAAAAAGAAAACTCTCGTTGAGACTATGTATTTGGTTATCTAAAAGCAGTATTGAATACGGATGCGATAATATGCATATTGATATTACTTACTTTCGAAACCTGATTGGCCAATTCTTATAAAGAACTAAGCAACTTGTTTTATCTTTTAGTTTTATATGCCATGTCATTCATACCTCAGGGAGTTTAGGGATACTGAATAAGATCATACCCCCTTTGGCTGTTGTTTTCAAGTTTGAATTTCCAGAGCAGGTCAAGATTGAATGTAGGAAGCGTAGCAATTT
>JABWCP010000050.1 GCA_013360215.1 bacterium
CATGAAACTCGGCATTATCATAGAAACCAAAGAACCGGAAAAAGCGTGGAATGCATTTCGTTTTGCCGTCACATCCCGCAAAACCGGCCACGAGGTAAAAGTATTTCTGATGGGTGAAGCCGTCGAATGCGAAGGACTCACGCATGAAAAATACAACGTGGATGAACAATTGAAAAAATTTATCGGTGAGGGCGGTACGATCTTGGCCTGCGGTACATGCCTCAAATCACGGCAATTGGATGGTACTGAAAGTTGTCCGATTTCTACGATGATCGATTGTGTTCAGATGGTCGAGTGGGCGGATAAAGTCGTTACGTTTTAAAAATAGAAATCCTCAAATACTACCTCGGCATCGTTTTGCACCGCATCGGCAGCGAAGTTTGCCGTCGTGATGCGACTCGACGTAATCGCAGGTGATCTCCTCTCCCATGCGAATCACACGCCGCGCATAAAATTCGACGTGATGACCGTAGACACGCATCCATGCATTAGGCGCACAGCTGTGGTTGATCCGCGCAAAGGCATTGCCGTGATCAAAACCGTCTACGGCCCACCCGTCCGAAAATTCGACCAAAGCAATAGCTCCGCGTTGTTTAGCACGCCGACGGGCTTCACGTACCGTAATGATCGCGCCGGTCATTTCACCGATCTTACGACGTGCCGGTATTTTTTCATCGGCAAAAACACCCCGGCCGTGAATCGGGCTTTTTTTTATTTTGACTCGGTATCCGATCACGCCGTTTGTAATATATTTTCCTGCGACGAAACGACGCGCGGCGGCACGACGGTATAATGCAAATTTTTCCACAGCTCTGCCGGTGCCGCCAAAAACTGAATCCGCATCATTGCGCGGAAATATACAAATAGCTGATGCAAGACGATCATCATCAAAAGTTTTAGTCCGTTATTCGCCACGAATCCGTTGTCCAAATATTTATACAGTGCGAAAACGGCCACAAACGCGATCCCATTGACGATATACAGCGCACTGATGTGATGCACATGCTGCCAAACCCATTTCCATGACTGAAAATACATCCGCGTTACGGAATAGTGTGCATTATAGACGATACGAATTTTAGCAATATCTCCCGCCATGATCGCCGTACCGGAGAGTATCACCGTAATAATCCAGCCGTATTCATACGTGGGAATGAGTGCTATGCCGATCATAACAAATACCGCATTCCACAAGAATAACCGGAAAAAACGACCGAAGTATTTACCGCAATTATGCCAAAAAAGGTTTTGTTCATTTGGGTGTATAAGCGCCGCAACAATACCGCCTGTCAAAAAAATCATGAGTATAAGCGAGGCGATCGCCGCTCCGCCAAATACCGACGAAATAATCGTACCCGCCGAAGGCTGATCAATCATCATGTCAAATAAGTAGTTAAGTTCAAAATCATTTTTCCACAGCGAAGGAACTTCTGTGCGTCCGAAGTACTGCCCCATCGTGCGGTACGCCATAACGTATCCGGGTATCGCCGTAATCAAAGTAGTAAACCACAGTATGATCGCCATACGGCGGTTATTCCATGTTGCATGCCAAGCGCTGAAATAGATATGTGTAAGTTTCATTGTGTATTCTCCTTAAACTAATACGGCCAACACCTGGCCGATATTTTGTAACCAAAAAAGAAAACGCGTAATATAGCGCTGAATTCCGACTTCGTCCCGCTCAAGCACGCGGCTATTATTGGTCCAGTTGATATCCAATAAATTGACGCGATCCGGATCAATATGCACCGATTTGATTTTCGCCTTACCATGGTAAACAAATTCCTGGGGCGCGTATTGACCGTCCCATGTCTCGACAATGGAATCGCCGTCGGCAAAACAAACCAAAATTTTCGTCGGAAAATAACCATCGCCCATATTGCGTACGGAAAATCCGCTTCGGTATTGTTTTAGTGAATCCGATGCATCGCTGCCGGTAAAACTCAGATCATTACCCTCGCCAAACCAGCCCCGGGACGCATGTATTTCTTCATTAAATATCCCTGCTATCTGATAATCTACGGTTACCGGTTTATTGACAAACTGATCAAAATACCACATAAAATCCTTCCCGGTCACTTCATTGACCACCGCATAAAAATCGCGCGGTTTGGGATGCTTGAAACTGTAACGTTCAAAATACGTGCGCATGACTTTATTCCACATCGCATCACCGAGGTGGCGTTGCAGTGTTTCCAAAACAAGCGCCGGTTTGGCATAGGCCGCAGGCTGATAAAAAGATTCCGGAATATTCCACGAAAAAGCTTCGATCACACCGTCTTTGGGTCGGCTCGTATAGCTGCTTCGATTATAGGCCAATACGTTGAAAGGAATACCGAAAATATCCGCCATTTCGTAAGCAATATTATTCTCCTTTGCAAAACGAACGGATGCACGCGCTTCGGTATATTGCGTAAATCCTTCATCCATCCACGGATGTTCAAATTCATTGGTTGCTACGATACTTTGAAAATAATTATGGCCGAATTCATGAAACGTCACAGTCTCCAGCCAATGGTTGGGCACGATATATTTATTGATAAAAGGCCATCCGAAATAAGAACCCGTCGTGACAAGTGTCGGATACTCCATACCGCCGGCTGTCATTTCTTCACCTACAGGCATATCTACGATCGTCAGATTGGGATAGGGATACGCGCCGTACCACTCTTGATAATAATTGAACATCGCTTCGGATGTCGCATAATATTTGGGCATTACCCAAAGGCGTTCCGGAGGAACTAAATACGTCACGACGACCTGCCGCCCTGTTTCTTTGATCGTCACTGTTTGCTGAAGTTCCTTAAAGTGAGGATACGCTGTCCAGACGGCATCAATTACATCTTCCTGACGATAGCGGAATAGATTGGTACTGTCGTTGAGCGCTTTCTTTTCCATAAGCACGGCATTGGCGCCGACGACGTATTTTTTTGGAACGGTTAGCTCCATCGTATAAACGCCGAAGTCGGCATAGAATTCAGAATTGGAGTGAAACTGATGGCAATTCCACGCTCCGTTTTCCCATACCCCGATTTTGGGAAACCATTGACCGATGAGATAAAACTCATCTTCCGTAAAACCCGTACGTGCATACACGCGCGGCAGTTTGGATGTGAAATCGCAGGTAAGCCGAATATCTCCGCCCGGAGGTATCGGGCGACTCAGCGGAACACGCATTACCGTACGATCGTCCTTGTTTCCGTCATCCGGTGCGATGTATTCGATACGCGTCGTGAGGTTTTCTCCGCCGGCCATCGCCAAATTTTTTATGAGGATATAACCCCAATTGGCCGAATCCAGTTTAATCTCACCGGAACGATGCCGTCCTCCGCTTTCACGAATAAAAGTAGATCTTTCATTGCGAAATGCATTGAGGTAAAGGTGAAATTGCAATTCCTTTACCGTATCACGACTGGCATTCCACCAATGCAGATTCCACGATGCCTCGACGGTTTTCAGTTCCGGCTTCAATTCCGCCCGCAAATCATAGTTGGCAATACGCGGGCTCAACGGTTTTTCAAAAATTTTTTCCTGCGCTATCACCGATAAACCGGTCAGAGTAATAAAAAACAAATAACGGAAACTCATACACCCTCCTCATTATATCAAAAGCAGACATTTCGAGTTTATCAATAATACGACCGAATATCAACACATATGACACCCTTACTTAGACAATAAAAAGAACAAAATGTTGCAATGTCTATCGAACAACGCATTGAAACGGACATTAATACGCAACAATAAAGACCCTGTTCCGTATCTATCAATCATATTTTTTAGAAAAGGTCTCTCATGTCGCATTCAAACCTTTTTTCATTCCAAGTCTTAGGAATACTTTGGCTTGTTTTTTTTCCATCATGTGTAAATGCTAATTCCGATGATAATTCTAAGGCCTTTACGCTTATGACCGATGACGGTGAATCGTTTATCAGTGAATTAGATTATTTTAAGGTTCCCGAATCACGTGATGGTAATTCATCCCGTGAACTATCGTTGGCATACCTCAAGATACCTTCCACGTCACAAAATCCCGGGCATCCGATAATTTATCTATCCGGCGGACCAGGCAACTCGGCTATCCGTTCGGCTAAAACCAATTTGATCACGGCTATTCTTGAACTTCGCCGGCACTCGGATGTTATTCTTTTGGAACAGCGAGGTGCAGGCCTGTCAACAATGGAGATGAATAGTGATAGAGTTTTTACGCTGCCTTTGGATCAACCCATTACCTCCGACGCAACCAGACGGATATTCACGGAAGCCATACGATCCATTCGTGATGAAATGTCGTCGAATGCCATTCGTCTTGACTCTTATAATACTTTAGAAAACGCTCACGATATCGAAGCGTTAAGAAAAGCATTGAACCTCGATTCCGTAATTATCTGGGGGCAGAGTTACGGAACGCACTTAGCGTTGGCTTATGCCCGGGCCTATCCGTCGCATATTTCCAAAATGATATTGGGGGGTATCAACGGATTGGATCAAAGATTGCGAACTCCCGAAGATGGTCAGATATGGCTCCGAACAATCAATAACCTTGTTCATGAAAATACCAAACTTTCCAAAAAAGTACCGGATTTTATCGGTCTAGTAGATTCCGTTTTTGATTCACTTCAAGCCTACCCCAAAACCGTAGAAATTCCTCTGAAGCGCGCATTGCGCTACGACCAACAGCCGTGGTATAACAAAATCGCTATAACTGTACGCTCGTGGTTTAACGGTACAATATCTGTGACAGTTTATAAAGAAGACGTACAAATGCTCATCGGATTGCAGGCGGGAAATTTGGAATTCATTCGTTCACTCCCGTTTCTTTTTTACAGCATGAAGCGCGGCGATTATTCGACGATCGCTCTCCAGATATTTAACATGAAAAACACACCGGTCGGATCGGTCATGCGTTACCCGGCGTCCATCGCATCGGGCTGTTCGGCAGAACGTCTTGCTCTGATCGCATCACAAAAAGATACATGCCTCTTATCGGACATGATTAATTTTCCATTTAATCGCTCCTGGTTTACGGAAGAATGGAAAGTTACGGATTTAGGACATTCATTCAGAGCGCCTTTTACTTGCACGATCCCCACTTTGTTTGTAAGCGGCACTCTGGACGGCCGGACGTCTATGACGGATGCCGATGCGGTTCGAAAAAATTTTACGCACGCGTCGAATATTATCATCGAAGGCGCTTCCCATGAAGTTTTTACCTCCGATATGCGTGTATTGGCTTTAGTTGATTCATTTATCATAGGACAAACACTGGATCGGCGAATCGCGGTTCCGACTGAGTTTTGGGGCATAGACGAACTCTATCAATCGGATATTATTTATAATCTGGCAGCCCAACAAGGGATAGAGATTGCATTAAAACGCGTTGCCAAAATCACTTCCGATACGGCAAAAGTACATATCACCGGATTTACTCTCTATCAATCGGCCCAGCGGCTATATGAACGCGACCAAAAGGCGGAAGAGGCTCTAGTATTATTAGAAATGAATACACGCCTGTTCCCTAACTTTATTCATAGTTATGAGTTGGCCGGTGATATAGAAGCTCGACGGAAAAACACGAATAAAGCAAACGAATGGTATGCCATAGCATTTGAAAAAAATCCGTTTTTCAGAAGAACCTTACTGAAAAAGTCAAAAACTAAGCCCCAATAACAGCCAGGAATATAAATCGGATTTTATTCTAATAGAGCATGGCGTTTCTTAAAATTTATTTGACGTTTCAAATAAATTATCTTATTATTGCCCGCCTTGCCGAGGTGGTGAAATGGCAGACACGCTAGTTTCAGGTACTAGTGCCCGCAAGGGCGTGGGGGTTCAACTCCCCCCTTCGGCACCCAATCCCGCAAACCCATTGCGGGATTTTTTTATTACCAAAATTTCCAACCTGCCGTAAATACGAGACCAAACTGCAACGCCACCGAATACGCCCATTTGTCTCGCCCGTATCCTTTATAAGCAAAAAAATTCACGCCGGGATTAAAATAAAAATTCTTAAACCGCTCTATGGCGATAAGAGATGACCAGTTGAACCGCAAAGAACGCGTATTGGATGACGCGCTGTCGGCTTCGGCCACACTTTTTTTCTTTTTGGCTTTGGTAAAAAAATAGATGAATTCAAATTCAGAAAAATTACCATAGTTCCCGCGTGTATTGGAAAATAGCGAATGCACACCGACACCAAAATTGCCGATTCGTCGTTCATTACCCTCGATCCGGGTTAGATGGACGAGCCCGACGCGGTTTTCGGAAAAATTCCAAAAATCCGAAAACGCCGCCCCGGTATGAATGTATAAATCTTTCTTTCGCGGGCCCTGATCGGCCGTAAATTCGGATTGAAATTTAGACGCCGCATAAGGATATACGGCTACCGAACTTACGATAGGCTGTTCGATGAGCGGCAAAGCCACGAGACTTTCGACGGACCAGTTATCATCCGATTCGCGGTAAGGATCATTACCCAACTTGATGCGGCCGTACTCCGATTTAATATAGTTTTCTATAATGAGGTCGCGCGTCCAGCGGGTCAGTTTCATATCAAGCGAGGAGGAAACCGCTACTTTTTCTTCGCCTTGCAATTCGTTGATGGAGTAGTCTTTATACAGAGCATCATTCTTTTTTGTTTTATTCTCCGCTTGGAAACCGATCTTGCGCATCGTCATAAACCACACCGGATGATCAAATCTTCGTGGTATATTCCGGTCTTTGTTTTCGATCAGGTATTCGATAAATGTCTTTCGTATCGGCAGCAGCTTTCCTTCGGCCTGTTGACGCCATCCGTCTTTGGTGAGCGCAAAATGTTCCTGTTTACGCGTGCCGCGTAAAAATTCGTTATACCCGTCGCCGCCGTTGGCCAAAAAATTGGAAGTGACCACCGTGTAAAATTGATCAGCTAACACCGCACGCCCGTGCACATTGAAGCCATCCGTTTTGCCCGTCGAATTAACCGCCTTGAGATGTACAAAACGATCGTTGTATTTGGTGCGGCTCTCATCGCTGCGTTTTATGATTTTGAGAATATCCTCGCCTTTGATGCGGAGTGTGACAATATCGTTTTCGATCCAAAATATGCGCTCAAAATCCCGTACCGTCAGGGTGTCCGTTTGTACGGCATTGGCGATATAATTATCAAAATCAAAAAAGCGGTCATTGATCACGGCGATCTCCGCATTCGCTTTAAAAAGCATCATCGCCATCATATAATCGCGCAGATCTTTATTGCCCATCCAATTCTTTTTTAAAATAGAAGACGACGGGCCCAATCCATACGCGGTTTCACAGTGTTCGGCATAGGCCAGTTCCACTTCTTCTTCAAACGCCGCCTGCATCGCCGGATCCACGTAAATCGTTTCGGAGGCCAGTTCGATCACTTCGACGCTCTGCACATCATGTATTTTGCGATCTTGCACTTCCATCGTAATGTGCGGTATGTTGCGGCCAAATTTATCCACCGAAAACACAAACGTCTCAAAACGATCACTAACGCGTACCGAACTAAAACGATCCGGTGCGATATAGCTGGATTTACCGATAATCACGTTGATTTCTGGAAATTCGCGTGCAAAATCATTGTTCTCTTCTTCCGAAAGATGCGTCAAAAGAACAATGGCATCCGATTGTTCGCGCACTTCGTCTATATACACACGGATCGCCGCACTGGGATCGGCAATGATAATGCCGGCCATTTTTTCCTCAAGTACACTTTGTGTTATTGCCGGATCCGTCACGCCGATAATACCAACGCGCAGCCCGGCTTTTTCGACGATCTTATACGGCTGCAAATACGGCAGTGAGTCCGCGCCTAAAACATTGGCGCCGAGAATGGACGGATACGAAGGGTCATCCACATACGCTTTGAGCACATCTTTTCCAAAATCAAATTCGTGATTACCCACCACCATCGCGTCATAGCCGATATCCCGCATTTTATCCAAAACAATGCGACCGTGCGAAGCCGTCGTCAAATAATAATACCCCAGCGCATCGCCGGTATCGAAAAGGAGCATATTCTGACGACCATAAGCCGATTGGAGCTGGTTTATCGCAGCCTGACGTTCCAGTATCCCGCCCGATTTGCCAAATTCGACATTCTCTTCAAAAAGATAACCTTTGGTATCACCGGTAGCGACAATGTGCAGACTCTGCGTGATGGCGGGATGATGCGCGCCATAGAGTAAAAGGCATATACAAAAAAATATAGTCTTCATAAAAATGACCGAATCCGTTAAGTGGTAGCACCATCAAGGCTTCAATATTACGGTATTTGATTTTTCAGGTATAAGATAAGACTGCGCAACCCGTCTGATATCCTCCGGCGATACGCGCATAAAATCATTTTCCAAGGCATCCAGTTGTCCGTTATGATACCGTCCGGAGATCGTCGTATAGCGACCAATCCATTGTGCGCGTCCCAATGTCGTTTCCAAGCTTTGTGCCCACTCGGAACGGATAATATTACGCATACGCTCCCATTCGCGCAATGTGATCAATTCTGTTTTTAGTTTGTTCAGCTCATCCCACAACGCTTGTTCCAGTTCTTCAATAGCTATCTCCGGGCGTGCTTGCGCCGTAACATGAAAAAGGCCGTCATCCTTTTTTTCATCCATACTGCATGATACGGAAGTAGCTTTTTGCGGATCATACACCAGATGACGATATAGTCTTGAACTTTTCCCCGTTGCGAGTACGCCACTCAAAAAACTCAGCGCCGCAAAATCCGGATGATCTACATGGACAGCTGAAAAAGCGATGTGGATGGCGGGCAATGCTACTTCTTTATTTACAACACGACGCCGCGCA
>JABWCP010000051.1 GCA_013360215.1 bacterium
TCGTATCGTATCCGCTCCGCTATGGGACTCCGCATACGTCACCGCATCACGCAGTGAACCGGCACCGGCATCGTTGGTATTGATGACTAATAGCGGATCGATAAACGGCGCAGAAAATCCCGACGTCTGTTCATTATATTCCTGAATCGCTGTATAGCGTGTACCTCCGACAGGTGTTACGTTGGCGGTCCAGTTACCGGAGCCATCCGCACGAACCGTATCTAAGAAATATTCACCTTGATCGGCAGAATCGGCGTAAACGTACACTAGCGCATTACTGTTTGCCGTACCGGCAACTATTCCTCCATACGTCCCCAATGTAATCGTAGGAGGATTTATACCCTGCTGCGCACCACCGCTGATATCAATACCGCCGCCGACGTTTTTATAAATAAAATTGTCGACAAGCAAATTACTGTCAGTTTGTGCACCTTGAATAGTAATACCAAAGTTTCCGTTGTATGCAATGTGATTTGAATCAATTAGATTATTAGATGGATAAGAAAATCCATTATCGATAAGTACGATACCGTTCTGCGAATTGCCGATTGGGCCATATTGCATACCGATATTGTTACTAAAGATAGTATTGCCAAATGACAACTCTTCAATACGAATGCCATCGCCTGTATTTCCGGTTATCGAATTTCCTTCGACCCAAGCATTGGAATGATTAAAAAGTACAACACCGGCAGTGCCATTAGCGCGTTGAATCGTGCCTGTAACGTCAAGACCAATACTGTTTGCTTGAATTTTCACTTTACGACCATATACAACCTGAATTCCAGTAAATGAATTTCCTGAAATATAATTACTCGTTATTTCAGTGCTATCTGATACGGTATAGATACCATATCCTGTATTTCCGATAGCGTTGTCACCATTGACATCAAGACCAACGAAATTGCCTGCGATACGTGTTCGACTAAAATTATAAATACCATGACCTGAATTACCGGAAATAACATTGCGCCCTCCGACAGAACCGTCACCGATTTCATTATCCACTCCATCCTGAATGGAAATACCGGCGTTAGAATTCGGAACAGCTGTCGTACCTGCGAGATCAAGCCCGATCAAATTGCTGCGTACTAAGTTACTATCCGTGCCAACATCTTCTATGGATATACCGAAATTGCTATTGCCGGAAATAATGTTTCTACCTGAGACCGTTGCGTTCCCGATATTAGCGTGCGTTGTTCCGTTGTTTAACCGGACACCAAAGCTGTTGCCTACGGCTGCGTTTCCAGACGCGTTGACACCAATATAGTTTTGCAATACTAGTGTGGAATCGGCGTCGCTCAACACGATACCACCGTCAGGATTACCCGATATGATATTGGCCTCAGCCGGAGCCGACAAACCAATTTGATTTTTTATACTTCCGCTTATGTAAACACCGCTTCCAATACCCAGTGCCGTGGTACCGTCTGCACCGACACCGATATAGTTACCGGCAATGAGATTAAAATTGGAATTATTTGTAATAAGTACATGCGAAGCCATATCAGCGCCGCTACCACCGGCACCCATCACATTGCGCCCACCTGCGGTACCGTCTCCGATGATATTGTGATTGGATTGATTATCCAGCGTAATACTTGAACCCCCACCGCCGCCGGATTGGTTGGCCAAAGCCATATTACCATAGACATCCACACCAAGGTAATTGCCTAAGATTGCATTATATGTTGCACTATCGAGATAAATCCCTGCGCCGTTAAGATTAGCTTGCGAATTATCGACAATCACATTTCCGGAGCCAACCGCTGTACCGCCGATCGTATTGGCGTGAGCACGTAATAAGTGAATTCCGTATCCTTGATTGCCGAGTGCCCCGGTTCCGAGAGAATCCAAGCCGATAAAGTTGCCGGTCACGATGTTACTATCTGATTCGACACGAATACCATTCCGACCGTTGCCGGAAATAACGTTATATGATCCGCCGACACCGCCGATACGATTGTATCGTGCTTGATTGCGTATCATAACACCGTCCGAACTGTTGCCTGATTCCGTAATACCGTCGGCCGTACCGATGAAATTACCATAAACGATATTCGAGTCCGTCCCGAGCCCCTCAATCAGAATACCGAATCCTGTAAACGCGTCCGTATTGTTATAAATATAATTTCGACCTGCGATGGTGCCATCACCGATACGGTTATGGTGCGCGCCATTGAAAATATTAACACCATCATTATTATTATATATTCGGCAACCGACGATAAGGTTGTATGCGCCTCCGTTAATATCAATACCGCTCGCCATCGAACCAAAACCGGTAATATTCAAATTACGAATTTCGTTGTAATTCGAATTAATCGTCAAACCGATAGGTACATTAAACGGGGCACCGTTTAATGTGATATCCGGTAAACCATTCATATCAATATCACCGTCAATCACTGTCGAATCATCTGTGATATCGGGCAGCATTGTAGCAGGAAAAATAGTTTGCCCCACCATCGGTACATCAAAACGAATGGTATCAGGCCCGGCATGCGAATTGGCATAGTTGATTGCAAAACGCAAACTTCCCGTGCCGGAATTATTGTTATTGGCAACGAGTGTCGGATCCGTTAAGCCAAACGGCCATGTATTAACGGCAAAACCGGACGTGTTACCGGCACTATCTTGTGTAGCCGTTATGTTATAGCCAAAATAATTACGTAAGGCCAGGCGAACATCACCAAGATAACCGCCCGATGCATCGGCAAATCCTGTAATCAAAGGGATTTCACCCTGAGATCCGGCATCCGCAAAAACTTGAATGTATGCACCCGGGGCCGCCTGTATTGCAATCGTCGAATCTTCAAACATGGCCTCAATACGCGGCGGTGCAACGCCACCCTGCGATCCAGAAACGTAATTGATACCACCCAAAGTATTGGCAAATAAGACATTCTGATCCAATTGATTACTATCCGCATCACTGGCTCCGTCCGCTTCGACGCCATAAAAACCGTTGTGTGCGATGATATTTGCGTTAAAATAATTACCGGTGGTATTAAAAGAAGGGATCGAATAAAGGCTGATACCATTTTGTCCGTTACCTCGGATCAGGGATCCGTCAGCTCCGACTCCGATGTAATTATTGCGAATCAAATTATTTTCTGCCTTGGCAGCCGTAGCAATGATACGTATACCATGGCCCGCGTTCGAAGAAATAATATTACGACCGGAGGCCGCTCCGTTTCCTATGAAATTAGCGCTGGACTGCTGGAGTATTATCCCGGTACCTCCGTTGGCAAACGTAGCCACTCCTGCCGTTCCGAGACCAATAACATTCTTATATATTTCATTGGAATCCGAAGATGAAAAAATCAAACCGTCGTTGGTATTTCCCGAAATGGTATTACCCAGCGATTCGCCTATTTTATTATACTTCGAAGAAGACATAAAAATACCGGCGCTGTTGGGACGCACAAGATTTCCAGCCGCATTCAAACCGATAATATTGTTATCTACAATACGGTACATACCACCGGTAATATACATGCCCTCGCTGTTGTTTGAAGCCACCACGTTATCTCGTACGATGGTATATTCGTCGTTCGTCAACGATACACCATAGCTTTGATTACCAAGCGCTGTGTTCCCATTGGCGCCGAGGCCGATATAGTTTCCGGTAATGCGAACACTGTCGCCACCGCTAACTCCGACACCGAACGTGGTATTATCGGAAATCACATTACGCCCGCCAATCGTGCCATCGCCTATCCATATATTATTGGATGTGGACACGGAAACGCCCGCGTTGTTTCCCAACGACGCATTGCCGGTCACATCAGTTCCTATATAATTACCTAAAACCCATATTGAATCCGTGTTGGTTATCTGAATACCAAAACTCAGATTACCGGAAATCAGGTTTCCACCAGGCACTGTACCGTCGCCGATGTGATGGAATCTTGAGTTTGGCCCAATAGAAATACCATTACTACCTCCGAGTCCGTTGAGTCCATCTTTGTCGGTACCTATCTTGTTCCCGATAATGGTAAACCCATTGATAGGAAAGGAAAATGCACTATTAAGTTGGATAGCGTTGGTATTACCGTTAATCACATTATTCTTGATCGTCCAGCCTTGTTGAGTAATACGATAAGTAACATAAATGCCGTTGCCTGGACGCAATGCGACAGTGCCCGAAGCATTCGTACCGATCAGATTATCTAAAATCATCGTCGTATCCACCGTAGCATCGGAACCACCGTAAATACCCGTTCCACCGCCCGCGATAACATTACGGAACACTTTGTTATCTTCCGCCGTCAACGTGATCCCTTGCGCATTCGCACTGATAAGCCCGAAATGGTTATACTGAATCGTTGTGAACGGCGCATCACTTATGATTCCATTGGAAGTAAATCCGTCTATATGAAATCCCTGTATGGTGACACGAAGCGCCGTCGCGGACAAATTAAAACCATTAGAAGTACTTCCCTGCCCGTCTAAAAATATATTGGGCAAACTATCATTATTAATATCGGCATTGATAAACGTAGAGTCGTCTGTCAACATTGGAAGAGCCGATGCAAGTGAGATGGTAGCTCCATCAATATTAGTTGCAAAACGAATCGTATCGGCACCCGGATTAGCATTGGCAAAATTGATAGCCGATCGTAACGTACCAACGCCATTGTCAAGAATCGACGTAACAAGCAGCGGCATGGCACCCGACGCGGTAAACGTCGGACCGTTAATCAACGTACCGTCATTATCACCGGCCGTAACATCGTATGTCGTCGTACCACTGGATTCATCAAAGTGCCAAAGCCCGGCAAGGCCTGCTTCATCACCACGAAGAGGTTTGTGCATATCCGCCACAATTTCCGATTGTGTGCGTGCCACATTCCACACTCGCACTTCGTCAATTTCTCCATTCCAAGCACGACCGGGAAAACTATAATTATTTCCGATCCAAATCGGCGCATCCGATAAATCAATCGGACCCGAAGCGCCTGAAATACCATCCAATTCACCATCCACATAAAGACGCAGTTCGGAATTTCCTATATCGTACACCCCTGCTACGTGATGCCATAACCCATCGGCAACATCTTTGGAGCCACTGACGTTACCGGGGCCTGACGCAGCAAAATACAATGCGTTTGTCGCGTTATTACGCGTCAAGCGATACGTATTATCACCTTTGGTGACAATCGCTTGCCACACTTGATCAAAGCTATTGACACGAATCCAAGCTTCCAGCGTTACTGAATTTGTAAAATCAAAAGCCGCTTCGTTGGCGATTTCCACATACGAGCTACCATTGAAAACAAGCGAATTTCCGGCACCGGCCGCTGGAATTGCAACATCTTGGTTGGAGTAAGCACCTTGTGCCGTTCCGGCATTTACGGCGGCTACGCGGTAATACTGAAATGTTCCGTTAGCAACGGTTATCGTTTTCGAGGTATCAGAGATACCTCCTGTAGTCGAATCAATTTGGGCTGTCGGATTGGGCGCGGGGCCTGCAAAAATACGATATTTGATAATATCATCTTCCGCACCCTTTCTCCATTTCAGAACAATGCTGTTATTTTGTCCCATCGCAAAGAAACCGGATGGTGCAGTCGGAGGATGATTTCGAAGATCCAAAGCTATTCCGCGACCTTCGTTGGGCAATGTCAAGAGTAGCTCATCTCCGCTTCCGTCCAAATTAATTCGGCGGATTTGTTTAGTTGAAAGGCCTGTAGCGTAGTACAACTTATCGGCAATGGTATCAATAGCTAAAACATTTTGATCAAATCCGGAATTAGTTGAAATTACCGTAGGGGATCCACCACTCATGGGCGCGTTTTTGATTTGATCGAAATTTTGATTTCCCCAATAAATTTTCTGTGTTCTAGCATCTAAAACAAGCCCCCAAACAAATGTTTCAGTATACAAATTTTGTTGCGAAGTACCGTCTAAATTAGCCCGACGAATATTCGTATTGTCGGAATAGTATATTTTGCCACCTGCAACATCCACAGCCAAACCTGTCGGAGAAGATAAACCGCTGACAAGTGTTTCCATCCCGGTTCCGTCAAAATTACCTCTATGGACAGTACCGCCAAACCAAGACGTCCAGTAGATTTTCTGAGCCGCAATATCTAACCCTAAACCACGCGCCCCACTTGATGAAAACAACAATTCATCGCCACTCCCATCGAGATTCGCCCGGCGAACTTGTCCGCCGCCGTACAGTGTGTAGTACATTTTACCACCGGCAATATCCAGTGCTATACTCCAAGGCTGTACAAGGCCGGAATGTACCGTTTGACCACTACTTCCATCAAGTTTAGCTTTGATTACCGGCGAAGGATTCGTGTTCTGGGCGTAATACATTCTTGGGCCACTAATCGTCTGCGAATATGACTTCGGAACTGTCACTAACCCAAGAAGCCAAAAGCAGAGGATCCAAGAAACTGCAAATGTAGCAATTTGTTGGGTTACCTTATTCACAAAAATGAATGTTTTTTCGTTGGATAAAAAAGTAAAATTACCTGAGGCTTGTAAAACTCTTCCCATGAGTTTCTCCGAATTAGTGAATTTATTTTTAATTATTTTTAATCAGTATTTTTGCGTACATCGCCCGATCAGATCAAACATGTATAAAAATTAAACGCTATATTAATAAATAGTTGGGTAGCCTTACATGCATGTTCATGTAGTAAGTTATCAGTATGCACAATTAAAACACTTCATCGCTGTGACGAGCATCACAAAAAATAGATTTTTTAACTAATCGTCAGTTTTTTGACACATAATACCATAAACGCGGTATGCTGTCAATCATTTTTATGTAATGTCCCCAAACGCGACAACCCCGTCTCATCAACGGGGTTGTGTGTAGTGGAAAGGTTTTGTGTGAAGCGATCAGTAGAGTTTAGCCAAGGCCTCCAGCTTATTGAGCAAGAGGGTCGCTATACCGGGCTGATTGGACGCCGCCGTAAAGGATGGATCCAAAGC
>JABWCP010000052.1 GCA_013360215.1 bacterium
GATTGTTTTGCTCAGTGGTTCATTGCGGTGTTTAGCTGAGCCGATGCAACGTTTTACGCAAGCCGAAGATTTGATTTGTTCGGAAACGGAAATCGTAAACAACCGATATACCGGCGAAATGAGTTCACTGCATCCGTACGGCGAAAACAAAAAGACATTAGCGATACGTTATTGTACAGATCATCAAATAGCTGAGAGAAACTGCCGGGCCTACGCCAATGAGTGGGCGGATCGTTTTCTTATGGAGGCTGTCGGAGAAGCGGTGGCCGTGGATCCGGATGAAAATTTAGAGCGACTTGCACGAATAAAAAAATGGAAACAAATTAACATATATCATGGCTAAATCTTTTTTTCTAAAACAGGCAGCTTGGTTTAAAGATTCTTTACAGGAGTTCACTGTCCCGGATGAGTTTGAAATTGACATGATAGCTCCAGTTGATGCCCCGGCATTGTCGCGGGACATGATAAAAGAGTCTATTTATCATCCCTTTGGTCCTTCGCTAAAAAATTTAACCCAAGGTAAGACCAAAATTGTTTTCGTGGTTGATGATCTCGGTCGCCCGACTCCAGCGCATGATATTATTCCTTATGTTTTAGAAATTTTAAGTACCTCCGGCGTGCTTTCGCAAGATATCTCATTTATAGTAGCAACGGGATCTCATCGACAACTTTCCCGCGAGGATATGGCGCGCAAAGTCGGTGCAACTATCGTTGACTCGTACCGTGTCACATGCCACGATGCATTCAAGTCACCATTAAAAGATCTCGGATATTCGAGAAATGGCTTTCCGTGTATTGCTAATAAAGAGGTTGCTGAGGCTGATCTTATTATAGGTATCGGTTGTGTTATTCCTCATTCGTGTCACGGATTTGGCGGAGGTGCGAAGCTTTTTTGTCCGGGTATTGCAGGTATGGAATCCATTGTCACCATGCACGGGTTTACGCCCAAACGGGGGCGAGGGAATATTGATAATCCAAAGAATGATTGGGATATGCGCTCGGCGTCGGAGGCATTTGTGGCAAAACTACCCCCGATTTTTCTCATTAATGTTGTCATGAATTCACAACGCGAAATAAGCGCTATTTTTTCAGGATCTATCCAGAACGTTTTTGAAGCCGCGCGAATAAAAGCGTCTGAAGTTTATAGAACAGAAATTTTGGAAGATCAAAAAACAAAATATGATGTGATTTTGATTAATGCTTACCCACTGGACTCAGATCCGGTGCAGTCTGCTAAAAGTCCTTGGGTGAAAAACATGTTTCCAGATACAATTCAAATTCATATCAACTCGTCTGCGGATGGTGTTGATTATCATGGTTGGAAAGTATTCAGGCGAAGTAATTGGTTCACCTTGGTTGTAGCGTCTATCGCTGAGGGCCTAACATTTCCAATAGTTCCCAAATTTTTTAATAATATTTCATCTTGGCCGATCATTCGTTTCCTCCGAGAACATTTGGTCCGACTGCTTGTACGAATATCACATGCGGATTTTGACACTTATTTATCGTGTCGAGTTGCGATTGAAAAGAGTAAGTCAAGAGAAGCATCGTCAGTATCAGGCCCGGATAGAAACCGTACCCCTTGGGTTTATTCAGAGTATTTTACGGATGCCGAATTCAAAAAAAAATACAGTAAAGGTACTCTATTTAAAGATTGGAAATCTGTAGTTGAAGGCATAAAAAAGTACTATCCCAAAGCCAAAATAGCTGTAGTCACTTGCGCACCGGTTCAAATTCCTGTGGTGAAAGGATCTCATGATAGCACTCATTGATGCACGTAATACTGATAGTTTCAGCAAACTTTTTGATATCACCTTGATTGAACGCATTCTTCGTCAGGTGTGGGTGGTCGGAGTTCGTGAAGCGTATCTGTACGCGCCTAAACAATCAGTAAATCTTAAAGGGGAATTTATAAAAAAATTTCCTATGAAATTTGGCGCGATTCGTGCATTAGATGAATTACCAAAAGATCAAAACGATGTTATGATTTTTGACGGTTCGGCTATTTATGATGATAGGATTATAGATGCTTTAACAAAATCTGAAAACGATGTTTCGATTATTGATGGACTTAATCCTGATACGCCCATAGCCGTTCGATACACTAATAATCAAACGTGGTCAAGTGTAACTATTAACGATAAAAAATTCACAGAAGTATTCAAAAGTTCGACCATAAAAGATATACAAACAATGGATACGTATGTCAAATTTTTACGTAAATCATACATCCCTACGTTACGTTTTGTAAAAGCAGAAGATAACCTGCGAACCATTGAGAATGATCTTTTCGAAAAAACATTTAAATCAGGTTTGGAGTGGATTGCAATATACGGGTATAAGATCCCGGTTCGCGAAATGACGAGATTATGTGCGAAAACATCCGTTACGCCGAATCAGATTACAGCCGTAGCCATATTCTGCCGATGGGCGTCTATACCTTTGTTATTTGGAGGTTGGCTTGCGCTCGGACTAAGTTTGATTGTATTATTTGTTGTTTTAGATTCTTTGGATGGCAAACTTGCCCGAATGACGTTTCGATTTAGTGAACATGCTGACTGGATTGATCATGGCTCCGTACTACCCACACGTCTTGGCTGGTATGCGGGGTTGGGATGGCACTACAGTTCTGGTGTATGGTCGTCACAAGCGGGTATGCTAACTATCATAACATTAGTTTGTATAGTTTTGGATGATCTCAATTGGGCTGTTGCCAAACGAATTTTTAAACGTACTCTTTTTGATATTACTGATTTTGATGCAAAAGCGCATTTGTTTACTCATCGCCGCAACGATATGTTTTTGATGCTTAGCGGTTATCTTATGGGGTTAGGGTTGTATTCGTTTTATTTAATTTGCGGGTGGGTCGTGGTCACGTGGATCTGGCATTGCACGCGAATTGTCTATTTATCGAACGATAGTAGCTTGTCAAAAGAAAGAAATTAATAAATCGAGATCTAAAATTGTTGAAATTAACAGCCCATATATTACTTACGAATGATTTTGAGCAATATGCTCACCGAGAGGTTTATGGAGTAACATTCGTTGAAAGGCTTATTCGGCAGTGTAAAGAATTAAAAGTGCATTCCATTAATGTATGGAGTGAAAAAATTATGTTTGTTCACTCGGATGTATACTGTCGCCCGTTCAATGAATGGAATCAATATATGTCTCAACTGCGAGTTCGTGAAGAAGAGCGAATTATTATTATTGATTCTAATATCATCGCGGATGATCATTTGATCAAATATCTGGTCTATCACACGGGTTCGTTGGCAATTACAAATCAGTACCACATAGTTGGAGTAAATACTTCCAGATTGGCTAAAAATAACACCGATGTTTTTTCCTTTGAAACCGCCAAGAAGTATGTGGCTAATTTTGATCCAAAAGTGATAGAGCCGAATGAAATGAATAAGTACGTTCATGAGTTACGTTTGCAATTCGTGCCTTACTTTTTCGTTTATACGCATGCTTTGGACATTCGTCAAATGCAAAACATCATGTATGAAGCTAACTTTAAGGGTACACTTGATTTTATTGCTACCTACGTGTATAAATATCCGGTTCGAGAGATTACGAAATTTTTAAGCCGCCATTCTTGGGTGACCCCGGATTTTCTTACTATGCTGAGTATCGTCAGTTCGTTTGTTGTTCCGTTGCTATTAGCTTTCGGTGAAATGGGATGGGCCGTTTTGGTGGGTTGGCTCATGTTCATTTTTGATTCCGTGGACGGGAAATTGGCGCGACTGACCGTTCGGCTTAACCCGACGATGGGCGTGATCGAACACGCTACGAGTGCCCCAGCTATTTTTTTGTGGTTTGCCGGTCTGGGCTGGTATTTTTCAAATGGGCAACTTTTAGAGTTTACCCATCCGGCTTCGGCTACGGCGTGGTCGCTGATGGCGCTGTATTGGTTAGATAAAGGGGTCAATGGAATATTCAAACCGCGCTTCGGTATTGATTTGTATAACTATGCTCCGATAGATCGTTTCTTTCACCTTTTCGCCTGTCGCCGCGCGATTATACATCTTATCATTACCGTGGGGTGGGCGACCAGCTATCGCGATGAAGCGTTTTACTTTTTAGGTATTTGGATGGTCATCAGTTTTATGTTTCATTTGTTTCGTTGCGGATGGATTTTAGCTACGGACGAACCTCAAACTGTGGCCGAATAAATACACTGTGTGATTATTGCTACAAAAAAGAAATTAATACCAATAGTTTAAACCTATTCAGTGATGATTCAAAACGCGATAATAATTGCAATAAAATCAACAAACGACGCACCGGATTTTGATACGTTGTACGGCGGAGAGACGTTGATCGGGCGGGCGCTAGTGGCGATGAGTAAATCCGGCATGAAATATGTAACGATAATATGCCGAATGTCGGATCGTACACTCATTGAACGTTGTGTTAAAGAAGTGGATGCCGAACGCATCAGTGTATCTCCTACGATCCATAGTATGGATGATGACGTAAATTTAAGTAAAGCCGTTAATGAGATTACAAAATCATCAGAAAGCACATGGATGCTGATGACATATGATAAAATCATTCATCCGACTTTCATTTTGCCGGTACGCGAATGCGTACAAACGCCGGCATTGATTACGTATAACGGCGTTATGCGTCAAGGGGATAAGGTTATTTTTGGCGAAGAGATGGCGCCCAAGTTTCAAACCCAATTTCAGGATGTTTCGATTTTTGATATGGTATCTGTACAGGATAATAAAGTGAAAACATGGAATACAGCCGACGCGCCGCACTTCTCAGCCGGAATTTTAGTCGCTCGTAACGCGGATCTTGTTTTAGCAGAAACTTGGCAAAGTATATCTGAACTCATAAAGTTTTTTATAACGAAAGAATTATTGAAAACGGTTTCTGTCAGCAACGGTTGGTGTATGCCGGTCAATAAATCTATTCCACCGTCGGTAATAAAAAACGTTTTTTGGAAAATGGCTTTTAAAGAAATCAGCGGAGAATTTTCTAAAGCTGTGAATAGTAAACTATCCAAACCGCTTACATTTTGGTTTAGCGCGCACCAGTACAAACCGGATACGATCAGTAATATGTCGCTCGTGCTTTTTATTGTAGCGTCGGGGTTTTTGTTAATACCGGAATACTGGGCTATGGTCGTTTTTGCCGTAGTTTGGCAGTTTTCAGCCGGCGTGCTGGATCGTTGCGATGGCGAAGTGGCACGTATGCGTAATCATGAATCCGAGGCCGGCGGAAAATTTGACATGATCGTGGATGACTTACGATTTGCTCTACCTCTGATGGCGTTAGGTGTGGCGTGTTCCCTGGAATTACCGGATGTGCGATACGCCATTGTAGCTGCGATCACGCTTGCGGGGAGTTTTGCTATTACATTCTTTGAACAAGCTACAATGCGCCGTTTTGGTTATGTGAGTCGCCAAAAACTGAACGTAGATTATCTGAAAGCCAAAGGTGATACCAGCCGCTTCAGCACCACAATGAAAAAACTCCAACCCGTATTCAAAGGTGATATTCGTACTTTTTATGTGTTTTTGCTGACTTTTCTCGGCGAGAAAACCATTATTTTTTGGGTATTAGTGTTTTATCATGTATTTGTAAGCGCTCTTGCTTTATTCGGTGCGCTGACGTTTCCGCGATTAATAGCGAAAATGAAAAAGTGAAATTATTCATCTTATTTGATTGGAAAACAGTTTACCCCCTTTTAATATGAGGATGCGTCAATTTATAGTTTCTTTTAAAATACCGGTTAATACATAAAAGTATGAAAACAAAGTGAGGGGATATATGCGCTTCATGCAAGGTGTAATATTTACATTGAGTGCGTTGATGGTGATCGTGTGGATGGAGCCGGTTTCAAAGGCCGAAGCAGGTGGTGATTCTATTTTGATAGAAGATTTTACTTCGTCCAATACGGGTCAATTTCCGAAAGGTTGGGGATGGTTGGACGGGACGTCGGTTAAAAAGATAAATGAAGCTAAACCCGGTGAAGTACCGTATGTGGTGATGGAAGAAAACGGTAATAAATTTTTACGTGCTGATGACAAAGGACAAGCTATCACGATCGTGTCTGATAAAAAATGGAATATCAAAAAATATCAATGCATCCAATGGCGTTGGCGTGTCAATCAATTTCCTACCGGGGCCAATGAATATGCCAAAGGCAAAACTGATAACGCGGCCAGCCTGTATATCAGTTATTATGTGAGTTTTATCGGCATACCGCGCAGTATCAAGTATATTTGGAGTAATACGCTTCCGGAATGCGAAACTTTCCGAAAAGATGGTACAGGAAAGGCGACGAATATAGTCGTGGAAAGCGGCACCTCCA
>JABWCP010000053.1 GCA_013360215.1 bacterium
GCTGTTCACAACCAGCGTGTCACGGCTTATGCCAAACACTGTCGGAGCGAATTGTACATCCACATAAAGCGTATCGCCGCTAAACAATGTATCCGGCAAACTCATACTACCGATTTCAAAATACGCACTCATATTCGTCACGCCTTGCACGATCACCGCACCGCCTGTAGCATAAAGTTTGATGTTCGCTTGCGCGCTATCGCTTACAGCGACATTACCAAAATCATAACTTGACGGTATCGCCACCAGTGTACCCGGCACGCCAATACCATCCAGTGTTATATTCATACCACCGTTAGTCGCATTGCTGCTAACACGCAGCGTATCCGTTTCGATACCAAAGACACCTGCATTATACTGTATCGTTACACTCAGTGTATCGCCTGCGTACAACGTCGAAGGCCCTGTCGCCGATACTACCTGGAATGCCGGACCGGCCAGCGTACTGCTTACCGTTACGGCACCACCCTGACTGTAAAACTTGATCGTCTGCTGTGCATTCTGACCAACCTGTACATTACCAAAATTCAGCGCTCCGCTACTCGCCAGCAGCGTGCCTGATGCACCTGTACCTGAGAATGCTACAGTATATGTTGATGCGAACGAGTTATTCGTAAGCTTCAGTGTGTCCAGAGTCGTCGTAAACGTCGTCGGTTTATAACGTATCGTATACACCAACGTATCACCGCTGAAAAGAACACTCGGACCACTCTCCGAAACAATCGTATAACCGCCGCCATTGAGTGCGCTGCCGCTTACGGCGACTGCACCACCATTGCTGGCCAGTTTGATCACCGCATCCATACTATCACCTACAGCCACATTGCCAAAATCATAACTTGAAGGCAATGCCACCAGAGTTCCCGACACGCCTGTACCTGAGAGCGCGACCGTATATGTCGAAGTTACCGAGTTATTCGTAATCTTCAACGTATCGAGAGTCGTCGTAAACGTCGTCGGTTTATAGCGTATCGTATATACCAGCGTATCACCTGAATACAATGTTGATGGGCCGATCGAAGATACGATCGAATAACCGCCACCATTGAGTGCAGTGCCGCTCACTGCAACCGCACCACCATTGCTGGCCAGCTTAATCACCGCATCCATACTATCGCCTACGGCTACATTACCAAAATCATAACTTGAAGGCAATGCAACCAAAGTTCCCGGGATACCTGTGCCCAAAAGCTCTACCATCAGCGGAGATGAATTCTGACCATTGTGATTGACCGATATCGTATCGCGTTCAATTCCAAACACATTAGCATGATATTTTGCATACACCCGCATAGTGTCAGTCAAACCGAGAAACGTAGGACCGCTAACGGAATCAATATCAAACGAGCCACCGGCCAACATCGATGGCATACCGCTGATCAGCACGTTACCGCTTACAGCAAACAATTTAACTTCCGTTATGGATGAAGAGTCACCGACAGGAATATTACCAAAGTCGGGATTGACCACAAAGGCACCCAATGTACCGGAAACACCCGTGCCATAAACTGCAACATGTGTTATTGATTCGTCGGCATCATTGCTTATAATGGTGACCGAATCTGCATAACTGCTAAATCCATCCGGCAAGAAACGAACAACCAGTTTGACAGAATCGCCCGGAGTTAATGTGAGATTATTGGGCAGGGTATCCACAATTGTAAATTGGGGACTCCCGCTCTCAATTGAAAGCGAAGTAATATCCAGAGCGCCGGCGCCAATATTTTTTACAAATACTGTATCTATCTGACCGTTACCACTCAATATCCCGCCGTAATCTAAGTACGTGCCGGTCAAAGTATATACGACGATCTCCGGTTGCGGTGCAAATGGCATCGAAAACGCCGAGGTACCCTGCGCACTATCCTGCATAGCCGTAATCGCAGTACCTGCAGGAATATTTACTTTCAACGACCAGTCGCCAGACGCATTGGCCGTCGTCGTACCAAGGGTAAAGCGACCTTGGTTAGCGGAATCAGCAAACACCTGAATAAAGGCGTTAGGTGAAGCCTTGCCATACACGGTCGAATCCGTTCCGACAGAAGTAATCTGCGGGGGCACGATATCGCTTTGAGTACCTGTTTCTAAATAGAAGCCATTACCGTTTCCAAAAATCACATTATCGCGCACAATGATACTGTCCGTTCCAGAATTCAGCATCGCAATCGCATTGGTGCTGCTATAGGCGATTGTGTTTCCGATGATCGAATCGCGCGATGCTCCGCTGCTAAGATTGATAGCGTCGCTGGTATTGCCCAGATTTTCCGTACCTGTTACATCCGTACCTATATAGTTACCCTGAATTTTGTTTTCAGCACTCTTGATAATCCACACACCATAGTTGGCAGACGCTGAAATTATATTCCGTTCAGCCGCCGTAGCGCCGCCGATCAGATTAAGTCGGGGTGAACCGGAACCGCCTTCATTAATTGTAACTCCGACACCGTTACCGATTGCCGCCATTCCATTGATATCGGTTCCGATAAAATTACCTTGGACAAGATTGGAATCCGATCCCAAATTGGTAATTTCAACGCCGCTATACGTGTTACCAGAAATCACGTTTCGTGCTCCGGCAACCGTACCGCCGATCCGATTTGCATGAGCACTATTGAGTACCACTCCGGATCCGTTGGATATCGCTGCATTACCTGCAGCGTTCGTTCCGATCAGATTACCTTGTATGATTTGCCCGCGCGTACCAATATTACCTACGACTACAGCAGCACCATTGTTACCGGATATTACGTTACCGGCTCCCGGCAATGTGCCGCCAACGACGTTATCATGCGCTTGATTGAGAATGAATATGCCGCTCTGCGTATTGCCCAAATCAACATTTCCGTTTATATCGGTACCGATATAATTACCTTGTACCACGTTATACGCAGAGAATCCCTGCATCATAATACCGCTGTTACCATTTCCGGAAATAACATTGCGATGATTGGATGTCAATCCACCTATCGTGGTATGCATGGAATTATTATCAAGTGCAATACCCCACGAACCATTGCCGAGATCAGACGTACCGTTGATGTCCGTTCCGATGAGGTTTCCCCAAACGTAATTGGAATCTGTGCCCGCATCCGTAATGAGAATACCGGTATTAGTATTACCGGAGATGACGTTTTGATTTACGCCAAGGGTATCACCGATCTCATTGTATTTGGAACCGCCGATTAAAGAAATACCGATGAGGTTAGGATAACCGATGATACCGGACGCATCCGTTCCGACCAAATTATCTTGTACCTTATTATAAGAACTACCGGCAATCAATATACCCGACTGCGGATGATTGGAAATCACATTACCGATGATCTGACTTCCACCGCCGGCATCTAAAGCAATACCGTGATAGTTATTGGGGATCGTAGAATTATCCGAACCGATACCGATGCGATTACCGCGAATCGTATTAAGAGGACCCGCCGCATAAATACCAGTACTGTCATTGCCGGCGATAATATTACTATCGACAGTCGCCATCGCAAAAATATACACACCCAAATCTTGATTACCCAATCCGATGGTTCCGGTAGCATCCGTACCGATACGGTTATTACGTATCACCCAGTTAGCACCGGTCGAACCAACACCACCCCAAGCATTGTTATAGATCGTACTATTGATCACGGAGTCATTACTCGTTTGGCCGATGATACCATAACGCTGAGCATTACGAACTGTGAGGTTTTCAGCTTTACTGTTATTACCTGTAAGGCCTGCATCATCAAAGAAAATTCCAAAACGCGCCTGTGCCGAACCGTTTTGTGCATCCAGCGTCATATTTCGAATCGTTACGTTCGGTGATTGAACACTAAATATTGTATTATCGCCAAATGGGAATGACACGCTCACCTGTACCGTATTATTATTTGTTTCACCGTCAATAACAACCGGTCCCGAAGCATCATTGATCTCCAGATCCGAATCAATGAGTATTGTAGCATTGGAAATTGCAAAACGAATGCTATCAGCGCCTGGCAATGATGCAGCGGCGGCAATCGCTGCGCGCAACGATCCATCACCTGCGTCAGCCGTGTTTTTAACAAGTAGGGGATCAAAATCAGCAGAAACATCGGCTGAATAGCCTCCCGCCTGACCGGCACTGTCCAAAGCGCTTACACGGTAATAATAAATATTACCGACCACTGCATTCACATCAACAAACGCCGTATCTCCGGCGGCTGTCTGATCAATCGAATCCGTAAGGGACGGAATAAATCCGGGCGTGGTGCTCCGATAAATAATGTATTTCTCCAGATCCGTCTCAGAATTGTGATGCCACGTCAATCTCACTGAATCCGGGAAAAACGTCGTAGCCGAAATCCCGGCCACAGTCGCTGGCGCCATCGCCGCCGAAGTTACAAAATCAGCGCCATTAACTAGGTTGCCGTTGTATGCATTGGGTGAGGCATCAAGAGCTGTAGTCGAAGCAGACGGTTCATCCAAATGATAAAGCGCTACAAGCCCTACTTCATCGCCGCGATACGGTTTGGCCAAGCCGGAGGTGATTTGTGCTGGTGCCAGCGCATAATTCCAAATTGACAATTCATCAATCTGACCGTCGAAAGTTCCCCATCCGTTATTATAACCGCCGATCCATGCGTTGACGCTTGAAATAGTTCGCGCATATGCACCGTTGGCCTGTTCAACGCCATTCACGTAGAGTCGGGCCATGCTTCCATCAAGCGTTAAAGCCACATGGGTCCACGCATTGATCGGAATCTGCCCCGATGATGTGGATACAGCACCTGATGGGAAGCCGTATTCATAGTATAATGTACCATCCGGCAAAAGCCCCAATGCAAAGCCGTCTTCATTGGTACCGGAACTTCCACGATTAGACCAAATGGCGTGTTGTTGAGCCGAAGAGGGGTTTATCCAAGCGGCTATCGTCATAGAAGTATTTTCAAAAGTGCTAGGCAACGCAACAAATTCAGAGTTCCCAGCCTCAAGAGCCAGCGCATTGCCGGATTCAACAACTGGAACGGCGGCATCTTGAATCGAATAATTTCCAATTTGTCCCGCACTGTCTTCACCCGTAACTCGGAAGTAGTACATCTGCCCGTTTACTAAACCCGTTGCAGTAAAGGTAGTGTCGTTGACATCACCGTCTGTCGTTGTACCGATATCCGTTGTTGGGTTAGCCGTGATGCCGCTATAAACATGGTAACGGAAGAAATCGGCATCTGTATTTTTGTTCCACTTGAGTTCAACTTGACCATTATGCGCAATCGCATATACCCCGGAAGGTGCTACAGGAGCCATGGCGCCGGAAGTTACAAATACAGCATCACCGGCCAAAATTCCATTATTTATCCCATTAGACCCATCATAACTTGTGGTACCTGTCGCTTCGTCAAAGTGCCATAGACCAACAAGATTCGGTTCATCACCTCTGTATGACCTATCTTTCGCAGATTGTATCTGCGCTTGAGAAAACGCAGTATTCCAAATACTAACTTCATCAATTTCACCATTAAAAAACTCGCTAGGGCTTCCGCCATACGAAGAAGCGCCGATCTTGTGTCTGTTTGCAGTGCTATTAAAAAGTATATTACCTGTTGTAGGCACTGTACCTATTAGGATTCCATTCTTGTACAGTCTTTTTGAGGTGCCGTCATATGTTGCTACAATATGATGCCACTTGCCCATAAATTCAGTCGGATCAATAACGATATCCAATTCGTTGTAACCCCCACCAGTATTTAGACCGAAGGTAAGCGTATTACCCGACTGAAATGATAATAACCAATCCGGTGTGGATCCTGAAAGCGGATCTTGCCTTACAATTTCGTAATAACCGTTTACAGCATTCGGTTTGATCCATGCTTGAATCGTAATCTGGTTACTTGAACTCAGATTAATTTCATTGATGGACACATAATCGCCAGCACCATCCAATACCAACGCATTTCCGGCTTCTATAACCGGCACGACCGCATCTTCATTGGAGAATGCGCTAACCGAATTGCCCGGCCCAACAGCTGAGACTCGGAAGTAATACTGCGTGCCATTGGAAAGAGC
>JABWCP010000054.1 GCA_013360215.1 bacterium
TAATAATCAGTTTTTGAAATATAATGAAATTACCAATCGACCGACGAAATTTTACGAAATTTACAACCAACCCTCGGGTTGGTTGTAAAACAACAAAACCGGACATTTCTACTTTGCCTTGACATAAAGGGAAAAAAAACTTGACTTTTTTGAGTCCGAACGCTATTATTGCCCCGTTCGATGAACACTGCTCAGTAGCTCAATGGCAGAGCATTCGGCTGTTAACCGAAGGGTTGTAGGTTCGAGCCCTACCTGAGCAGCCAAACCCGCGTACTTGCATTAGGTATGCGGGTTTTCTATTTTGTGCCAACATTTTTTGAAAGCATCGTTATGCGAAAATCGTTGTTAGGTTTTTGGACATTATTCATCATTCCCATTTCATTATATAGTCAGTTGACCGGATTTCATCTATACGAAAAAGACGGTGTTTATAATGTTTCACCCTGGCTCCGTTACGACCGCGCATCCGGATTTTTTACCGGTTTGACGGGCGATTATTTTTTTATAGAACGCCTCAAAATGCACGGTGAAGGAGGATACGCTTGGGCGGCGCGAAAACCCGATTACCACCTCCGATTACAGCAGAGCTTTATTTCAGATAATACGGAATATAGTATCGCTGCGGCATATTTTGATAAAGCCGATACGCGCGATCGGATGGTTTTACCGGAATGGCAAAATTCTTTGACATCCGTAGTGGCCAAACGCGATTATTATGATTGGTATCGCATCAAAGGCGGAAACTTTGAAATGCGTACCGATATTTCCGGTACACTCAAAATCACCATATCTGGAACCTGGCAACAGTATCGCAATACCGATGTAAATGCGCGATGGAGCATGTTTGATTGGGGTGCGAAAAAGAACAATGGCCACGCGCGATTTCGTATAAATCCGGAAATTCCCGAAGGGCGTGATGTGTCACTCGGTACGGCGATCGAATTGGACACCCGGCCTTCGCCTTTGGCATCTGTGAGCGCATGGTTGATACACAGCGACTATGCCAATGCCCGTTTACTGCACAAAGCGTTCAATTCGGATTTTTCATACCAGCGTGGGAGCCTGACTATTACGCGCCAACAGCGCATGTTTGGAAAACAAAAATGGACATTCTACGGCGCCTATGACGGTTTTTCAGGGAACACCGTCATTCAAAAAGACTCTTCCTCGTCGCTTACTTACGGCCAGTTTTTATACGATGCCGGCGGCTTAGGCAGTCTGCGCGGATATGGTTATAAGGAATTTTCGGACGGCAATCGGCGCATGCTTTTCCAGAGTGAATACTATTTTAATGGTTCTTTTTTGCCGCAAACTCCCCTCACCAAAATATGGGGCCTGGGTTTTATATTTAAAACATTTGACCTGATGTTATTTTGGGATATCGGCCACGCATGGCAAGCCTCGGAAAAAGTCATGTATTTCGTACCCGATGGTTTTCATTGGAGAGATATGAGATCATCTGCAGGCGGTGGTTTGGCCGTATCGGATTGGATCAAAATACAATATGCTTACGTTTTAAAAGACGGTATCCGAACCCATCGAGGAAATTACGGAATCTATTTCCAATTCACACCCAAGCTAAAATAATCGCTATGATAGACAGCCAGTATTTTTTTGTCCGGCCGCAGGATGTGTATGCCGATCATTTGGTTCTGCGAGATGACGAATCGCAACACTGCGTCAAAGTGTTGCGCAAAGCGCCCGGAGATCGTTTCTATGCGATAGACGGATTGGGGCACGAATTTACAGTTGCATTGGAACATTCCGATAAAACATCAGCCCACTGCCGTATTCTTTCGACAGCGAGTAAACCCCGCGAACTCGGATTTGAAATCACACTGGTACAGGCTTTGATCAAAAAAGATCATTTTGACCTCGTGGTGGAAAAAGTGACCGAACTTGGCGTACATCGTATCATCCCCGTCAAGACGCGACGTTCTCTGCCGGAGGCAGGCCACACAAAAATAGAACGTTGGCACAAAATCGCATTGACGGCCATGAAACAATCGCGGCGAAGCCTTATGCCGGAAATAACGCCCGTTTCAGATTTAAACTCCGTATTGCGAAGGTACGCGGATCGCCCCGTTCAAAAAATTTTTCTGCATGAATCTTCCGAACAACCTCTGGATCCAAACGGAATAAATTTTGCGAAAGCGTGCGATACCATAATCGTCGTTGGTCCGGAGGGCGGGTTTACGGACGAAGAAGCCGCTAGGGCCGCAGAGTATGGATTCCAAAGTTTTTCGCTAGGCTTACGCCGTTTGCGTGCTGAAACGGCAAGCATTTGTGGTGTAGGTCTTTTTTCAATGTTTGCACACCCGTAAAATATCTAAAAACGGGCTTTTAGGGGCATATATACCCGTAATCATGCCACTATCAAGGCTTTATACGAAAATACATCTTGACAAAAGCCACTTCACGATATATATTAATATCGTTACAAAAAAACGATCTGTTTTCGATTCGTAATCAAAAACAGATGCTTCAAAAAAGTTCTTTTCCAATACTAAATTTCATTTCACGATCGCTCTCGATGGTTAGACTGCTTAAGTTTTGAGTGCGTATGATTAATCAAGTACGTGCTTTTCACCAAAAAAAGGAGTTCTAACCATGACCAAAGCTGATCTCGTCGCCAAGATGGCGAAAGACGCTGATGTATCGAAAACCAAAGCCGAAAAATCTTTGGAATCATTCATCGAAGCGATCTCCATGTCCTTGAAAAAAGGCAAAGCTGTAACGCTCGTTGGTTTCGGCACATTTAGCGTGGCAAAACGTAAAGCCCGTACGGGTCGCAATCCCCAAACCGGCGCTACGATCAAAATTGCTGCGGCTAAAGTTCCGAAATTCAAAGCCGGCAAAGCCCTCAAGAACACGGTAAAAAAAGGTTAATCGCTTTCACTCCCTCCGTAATAGGTGAAGAAAGCGGTCACCTAAAGTCTCTCGGATATACCGGGAGACTTTTTTATTTTTTGGCTTGATTGCCTTACCCTCATCCCATACATTTTGCCGAATGGAAACTATGTTCTCATGTCTAAACTAATTCTTGGCATCTTAGCCTCCGGCAATGGCTCCAATTGCAGGGCTATCCATAAAGCGATAACCGATGGATTGTGTAAAGCTCAAATCGGTGTAATCATCAGCAATCACGCGGAAGCAGGCGTTTTGCAGTTTGCTCGTGAGAACGGTATTCCGGCTTTTCATATCGCCAGTGAACAGTTTTCTGAAATTTCAGAATTTCATGCAGCGATCAAAAATTGTTTATCACAGCATCAGGTCCATTTGGTTGTTTTGGCCGGTTATATGAAAAAAATCGGTAAACCGATTTTAGATATTTACCCGAACCGCATTATTAATATACATCCTGCACTTTTGCCTGCATTTGGCGGCAAAGGTATGTACGGACATCACGTGCACCAGGCTGTTTTGGAATACGGAGCTAAAATCACCGGTGTTACGGTACATTTCGTAGACCCTGAATATGATCATGGTAAGATCATCCTCCAAAAGGCTGTTGAAGTGATGGAAGATGATAATGTGGAGTCCTTGAGTGCTCGTGTGCTGAAAGCCGAGCACGAAACCTATTATAAGGCAATAAATCTTTTTGCCAACGAATACGCTGAAAACACTTTTTAGATGATAGATAGAACTGATATAACCAGGAGAGGCATGATGAAACCGATGAAAAATGTTTTATGGCTACTGATAATAGGCGCAAGTCTGTTCGCCCAAGGCAAAACCAGTATTGACTCGGACAAACAAAAAGTAGCTATTATCCCGATTGATGCAGTTAAAATCGCCGAATCGTATGGCGCAACACAGACAGTAAACTGGCAATTGAGCGGAGCTACGTGGAAATCGGCTCCCGAATCACCTTTTGCTGATCCGGCATCCCTTGCTGCTTTTGCCGAAGCGGCCACGCAACGCGTCATCGAAGCTTTTGTAAAGCTTGGCCGTTTTGTCGTGCTCGACCGTAGTGCGATGGAAAAAATAATGAAGGAGCAGGATTTCCAACTTTCAGATAATATTGATCCGAACACGGTAACCAATATCGGCGGACTTTTGGGCGCACAATATATCGTGAATGGCCAACTACAGCAGGTCAGCACCAATCCGTATTATAATCCGAAAGACAAAACAACGCTGATGGGCTATTCCGGTACGGTAGAAATTCAGATTACCATCTTAGATGTGGCCACCGGTCAAGTTATGACATCTAAGCGCGTCAAGGGCAGTACGGAGGTCGAAGGAACGAAAATTCTCGGTATGGCATTATTGGACGCTTATGAATCCACACCGATCAAGGCTGCATACAAAGGTCTTAGCGAATGCGGAAGTGACCTCAAAAAATGGTTACGCGATGCATTCCCTGTCGAAGGCGAGATTTTTGAAATTACTAAAGAAGACAAGAAAAAAGGCGGTGCCACGGTGGTTAATATTACCTGCGGCAAAGATATCGGGGTAAAAAAAGGCGATCGTTTCCGCGTCTATACAGAAACCGAAGTTGAAGTAGCCGGAAAAATGCGCAAAAAAACCACCGATGTCGGTATTCTTGAAGTGAAAACTGTTGCCGAAGACGGCTGGTCATCGCTATGCGATGTCGAAAAGGGCGGTAAAGCCATTTCTGAAAAAGTCAAAGCCGGTGAAAAGCTGAAAGTTGTTTCAGTTAAAAAATAATTTTAAATGAATATCTGCATAAAAAAACCCCGAACTTGTTCGGGGTTTTTTATTTATCAAAACTATGTCTCGTGTCTCGTCCTTCAATACGTCCACAGGAGGAGTAACAGATGCAAGAAGGACAAGGGTCTAGGTTGTATGTGAAGCGGACGCAACGGGATTACAGTTTAG
>JABWCP010000055.1 GCA_013360215.1 bacterium
AGGGCGGCTGGTGATTGCGGATGGTATGACGGCTAAGTTTGAGTACAATGATCATCCGATCAATCGGCGCTGGCTCGAGGGCTGGGCGGCTAACTTTATTGAAACACCGGAGCGCATGCAAGGGTATATGCAACAAATGGGGTTTACGGATATTCGTTTTCGGGATATCACACCGTATGTCATGCATTCCTCGCGGAGAATGTATATGCTGTACTTTCCGGCCAAGGTCTATCATGCCGTAGTACGAATGCTCGGGCGCCCGTCGCCGTTATTATTCAGAAAAAATGTGGATGCCTGCCGTTTTCAATACATCGCATTCAAACGAAAATTGTGGATGTATGGGCTTCTGTGCGGCGTTAAAAAATAGCTGAGGAGTATCATGAGTAATTACCACGATCAGATAGTTGACTATTATCGTGAGACAGAAAATCACTACCGTGTGTATTGGGCGCTGGATAAAACACTGGCGATTCATTACGGCTATTGGGATGAAAAAGTAAAATCATTTCCGCAGTCCCTTCTGCGCATGAATGAAGTGCTCGCCGAAACCGCGAAGATACAGAAAACGGATCGCGTACTGGATGCCGGCTGCGGTGTCGGCGGCAGCAGTATTTTTTTAGCGCAGCATATCGGATGCCATGCGACGGGTATCACGTTAAGCGCTAAACAGGTTGCACGGGCGTTTGAAAATGCCAAAGATAAAAACGTCAGCGATCGCACGGATTTTAAGGTGATGAACTATTGCAAAACAGATTTTCCGGATGCATCGTTTGATGTAGTCTGGGGATGTGAAAGCATTTGTTATGCGGATAGTAAAGAACAGTTTGTTCGCGAGGCGTTTCGTTTGCTCAAACCGGGCGGGCGATTGATATTGGCGGACTTCATGGTTCCAGCTTTTGAAAATAATCAGGACCCGAGCGTACTCCGCTGGCTCGACGGTTGGGTCGTCAATTTTCTCGAAACGCCGGATAATTTTAAAAAATATATGCTCGAAGCCGGATTTGAAGATGTCCGGTTTCGCGATATTTCCAAAAACACACTTCACTCCACTAAACGCCTCGGGCGATTGTATTATTGGGGTAAGGTCTATCTGGCGTATTGCAAAATCATCGGCAAAACGATGGATCCGATTCGTTTGAGGAATATTAAATCGGCTTACGATCAATACCAAAGCCATCGTCGTGCATTATGGATCTACGGTATGTTTTGTACGACGAAACCGTCCTGATCGCACATCAGTTGTTCACGGCCAACGTGATTTTAAAAACAAATATATTTTATAGGTCTTAATTACATGAGTACATACCATCAGAATATCATCGCATTTTATGACGTACTTGAAAATCCACTTCGTATGATATGGGATTTAGACAAGAGTTACGCGATTCACTACGGCTATTGGGACGAAAAAGTAAAGTCTTTCCCGGAGTCTCTTCTGCGCATGAATGAAGTTATGGCGGAGACGGCGCAAATCAAATCCCACGAACGCGTGTTGGATGCCGGCTGCGGTGTCGGTGGGAGCAGTATTTTTCTTGCCCGTACGATCGGTTGCAAAACCGTGGGTATTACGTTGAGTGCCAATCAAGTACAACGCGCTAAGAAAAATGCGCAAAACTCCGGCACGGCGCATTTGAACGAATTCAAAGTGATGGATTATTCGCATACGGACTTTGAAGATGCGAGTTTTGATGTTGTATGGGGATGTGAAAGCATCTGTTATGCAGATAACAAGGAAGAGTTTGTCAAAGAGGTCTATCGGATTTTAAAGCCGGGCGGGCGCTTCATCATGGCGGACGGTATGGTACAAAAATTTGAAGATAATGATAATCCCATCGTGGCTAAGGGACGCGATGGTTGGGCGGCCAACTATGTAGAGACACCGGAGCGCTTCAAACAATTTTTAGAAAATACGGGTTTTACAAATATTACCTACCGCGATATTACGGATCATATCATGCATTCGGCCAAACGCCTTTATTGGGTTTCGTTCCCGGCGAAATTGAATCAGTGGATTCGCCCGATGTTCGGAAAAACGGTTGCCGAACATAATAAAGGAAACGTTGATGCGTGTAAGTATCAGTATTTGGCGTTCAAAAAAAGGCTTTTAGTGTATGGAATTTTGTGTGGCGTAAAACGATAAGCTGTTTTTTGTAAACTTTCAAAATGAAAATTTATGAATTCGTATCACCAAAAAATCATAGAGTACTACCACGGTACTGAAAAAGCCTATAAGTATGGCTGGGGTGTGGAAAAAAATCTCGCCATTCACTATGGATACTGGGATGATAAAGTAAAATCTTTTTCACAATCTTTACAACGGATGAATGAAATCATGGCGGAAGAGGCGGTCATTTCGATGGGAGATCGTATATTAGATGCGGGTTGTGGTGTAGGTGGGAGCGGTATTTTTTTAGCAAAGACGCTGGGTTGCTATACGGTTGGGCTCACGTTGAGCCACCGTCAAAAAAAACGAGCGGAAGAAAATGCATTACGCTACAATGTTTCGGAGCGTACAGAATTTCATCTGATGGACTATGGCCATACAACATTGGACGGCGAAACGTTTGATATTGTGTGGGGTTGTGAAAGTATCTGTTATGCAGATAACAAAGAACAGTTTATAAAAGAAGCATTTCGACTTTTGAAACCGGGAGGGCGTCTCGTGATGGCTGATTTTATGGTGCCACATTTTGACAACAATGCGCACCCTCTCGTTCGCAATTGGCTTGACGGATGGTCTGTCAATTATTTGGAAACAAAAGAGCGATTCGGTGATTTCATGGAAAATGCGGGTTTTCAGAAAATCCGTTTTCGGGATATATCGGATAATATTATGAACACAGTAAAACTTCTTGGAAAAATGTATTACTTTGGCAAATTGTATCAAGTCTACAGATTCATTTTCGGGTTAGAAAGAACGGCGGTCAGCATCGGTAATATCAATGCATCTCGGTGGCAATATCTCAGCAAAAAGGAAAATTTATGGATTTATGGTTTGTTTTCTGCAACGAAACCCAAATTTTTATAAGCCTATCTATGGCGTAAATTATTAGTGAATTCCTATCATGAAAATATTGTCCGGTATTATCGGGCGACTGAAAAATCATACAAGGATGGGTGGGGATTAAAAAAAAATCTCATGATCCATTATGGTTATTGGGACGATAAAGTCTCTTCATTTTCCGAGTCGCTGCTTCGGATGAACGAAGTGATGGCCGAAGCGGTGGGGATTACATCATCGGATAGGGTACTTGACGCCGGTTGCGGTGTAGGCGGGAGTAGTATTTATCTTGCCAAAACCCGCGGCTGCCGTGCGGTAGGAATTACACTTAGTGATAGGCAAGTTGCCCAAGCGGAGACTTTTGCCAAAGACCGTGGTGTATCCGAACAGACGGAATTTAAAATCATGGATTATTGCCATACGGATTTTCCGGATGCATCGTTTGACGTGGTATGGG
>JABWCP010000056.1 GCA_013360215.1 bacterium
AGATCAGATACACATTCTGCTTCACCAGTACCGGCAGCGTGATGGCTTCATCCATCCCGGTACTTTCAAACTTTACGGTAATATTTTTTCGACCCAGTAGATCATGCGCAAAATTCTGCATTCGCAAATTCAAATCCGTGACCCGGTCATTGCGCGCATCTATAGACCACACGATATCACTCATACTGGATATCACATTCCGGCTGAGATCTCCGATCGCTTTCAACATCGGTTTAGTTTCTTTAGGATCATCCGTTTCCTGCACCAATTCAGAGTACATTGCAATTTTGGACAGATTGGATCCTATATCATCATGCAAATCACTTGCGATTTTAACGCGCAGACGCTCCACGGCTAAAAGTCTATGGACCCGATACAAATACACGCGCCACAGAATAAATGCTATAACTGAAAGCACTATGACACGAAACCACCACGTCCGATACCACGGAGGGAGAATCCGAAAATGATAGGATGCTTCTTCACCGATGACACCATATATATTTTTGGCTCGAACCCGAAACGTGTATTCACCTTCATTCAGGTTAGTATAGATCGCACGGCTTTCTTCGCTCCAGTCCGTCCATTCGTCGGTAAACCCTTCCATTTTCCATGAAAAGCGCAGCGCTGAAATATCATGATAATGTGATGCCGAAAAGTATAACGTGAGACTATTGAACGCATAGGATATTTCGAATGATTCGGGAAATATTGCCGCACCGGAAATCGAGCCGGACCGGAGCAACGAATCATTGTTGAGAATAATACGACGGATTAAAACAGGGAACCTCAATGCATAGTCGCGTGTAACTCTATGATCCCATCGTGCCACCCCCTCCGTACCGGCAAACCACGTAACTGAATCCTGCGGATCAATATAAATCGGATCGCCCGGAATAGAGATTGTAGAGTCAAGTTGCCAACGATCGGCGGCCAACGGTATTAGTTTGTAAAAGCGATATCCTTTGACAATCCAAAACTCCTTATTGCGTAATAAGATATGATTAATGTCCACACCGCCGCGCACAGAAGTGAACATCGCATCCAGATTACTGCGAATGACTTTCGATTCTGCATCTATTGTCAAACGATAAACTTCTTCGCCGTTCAAGATGTAGGTTTGATTATCTAAAACCGATAAGTTGGAATAAGCATTCAATCCTTTCATCGTATGCGCCGCCATAATATGCAGGATCGCATTTTTATCGACTCTGACATAGACTACACCTTGATTACGCAAACTCATCCAATAATAGCATGCTCCGTCTTGGTCCGATCGATCAAGAACGATTGCCGTAACCTCATCATCAAAAGTGTGAATAGGCTTCATGGAAAAAGAAAACACGTCCACCGCATATAAAATATTACGATGAGCTGCCAAAATAGTATTATGTCTACTTGGTAATTTGGCTATAGCGCGGGGACCGATCTCCAAAGTTTGAAAAAGTACTTTACGATTGGTATCTAATATCGCAAAATCGCCGCCGTAGATGATTAACCGTGTAAACATCGTATCCATTCCATAGACAGAAAAATCGGTTCCTTTGATTTTTCGGAATGTTAGTAATTCCGGCAGAATTTCGTCTGAAACACTCTCCCATAAACCTTGCGTTGTGCCGGCAACAATTTTTCCGCCAAAACGCATAACGCCCGTAACAGCGCCATCAATTCCTTTTTCGTTACGGATAAACGTGATCGGACTATAAAAATCAGATACCGATAAACCGTTATTATGACCAAACCAAACGCTGCCGTCGGCCGCGTGAAAAGCAAACTTTGTGTCCGACAGACCACGCGCATCGCGATTATCGGCGTGCATGCGAATGCGGCCTGTACTATCCATGACGAATATTCCTTGCAACGTACTTGTAACGATAATTTCTCCGTTTTTCATACGTACGGCATTGGATATTTTTAAATTTTCCAACGGCATGTTCGTTTTCAATTTTTTGATAAGGCCCGTCGAATCATTGTATGTATAAATGCCGTCATTGGCGGTAATCACCCAATACGCATGCCGCTCGAAATCAACCATCGCTACGAGTATAATACTTTTGAAAAAATCGCCTCCGGGCACAGCAACAAATGCCGTTCGAGCGGTATCCCAACGCATTAAACCTTCGTCTCTGTCTTTGATCCACAGCGAACGTGTGGCCGGCAACATGTAGTGAAATGTACGTTTGGGCCGAATCCAATGCGCCTTGCCTTGTGCATAGCGAATCACACCATCCAAAGCTCCAAAAAAAACTTCGTTGTTAAATACAACCGTACGCCATACATGCCTAATCTTCTTCGCCGAATCGCCCCATGCCTTCGATAATGAATGATACTGCATCGAACCGGAAGCATCGGGTTTTAAAAACCCCCATTCACTTAAACTGCCGACCCACACGGTACCCGAATCATCTGTAGCTATAGAAAACACGCTTCTTTGCCCATCAAGAGTGATCTTTCGCCACGTCTGTCCATCAAACTGCAATACGCCGGCATCATGCCCCCCGCTGGCAAAATACATGACACCTTCGCGATCCTGCGCCGCCGACCAAATCTGAGTACCTCCATTGTACTCTTTGGGAGAGTAAAAATGAAATTTGGGAACGCCGATACGATCTTGTGCAACGATCAGCACGTTACAGAGGAATAAAATTGAACCAATCTGACGTATCATAATTTTGACTTTGATTTATTTTATCAACGGAATTTGTGCTGAAACCCTGACGCCTTGGCCGGATTTGACGTCAAACTTGCCGCCTAAAGATTCGGCACGCATTCTCATGTTCTTCATTCCGTTTCCGCCCATCGTAACACCGCCTGTGAAACCTCCGCCATTATCCTCCACCTCCAGATGTATCTGCTTATCTTTGAGTGTCAGCCGGATCACCACCGCCGTTGCATCGGCGTACTTATATATGTTATTCACGGCTTCTTTAAAGATCAGATACACATTCTGCTTCACCAGTACCGGCAGCGTGATGGCTTCATCCATCCCGGTACTTTCAAACTTTACGGTAATATTTTTT